>CANRCY010000005.1 GCA_947629225.1 uncultured Clostridia bacterium
TGCCCTCGCGGAAGCGCGCCTCGTTGGGATAGGGAAGGGCGTTGACGTACACCCGCTCCCCCGCCGCGTCCTCGATGACGAGGTAGTAATCCCCCGCTTCCACGGCGCGTACGGGACGGTTCCCCCCCGTGCGGAAGGTCCGCGGGCGGTTGCCGAAGATGTAGATCCCCTCCTCATCCGCAAGCGGGGCTCCCGCGGCGAGGCGCACGCCGTCGTCATGGTTGCCGCTGATGACGACGACCGCACGCGTTTCCCCCGCGAGCTTTTTTACGGCACGGAAAAAGAGCTCCTCCGCCTCTGCGGGCGGAAGAAAGGTGTCGAACACGTCCCCCGCGATGAGGACGAGGGAGACGTTCTCCCGTTCGCAGATCGCGGCGATCTCGTTTAAGACCTCTTCCTGCTCGGGAAGACGGTCCCTGTCGGACAACCGCTTGCCGAGATGAAGATCGGAGGTGTGAAGAATGTTCATGTCCTTTCCGCCGAAAAATATTGCAATCCGAAAAAACTTATGATATACTATTATACAACGGCTTCCGAAAAAAAGCAAGCATATCATGAGGAAAGAAGATGTCCTTCACAGCCTTTTCCAAAGATTTTAGCGCAAATATGTTTACAAGCGTGGAGAACCGCTTTATTACGAAGTACCTTCCGCAGGCGAACGGGGACGCGGTGCGCGTTTACCTCTACGGGCTCTATCTGTGTTCCTGCAACGTGGAGACGGACGCGGCGTCGCTCGCAAAACTCCTGAAAATCCCCTATCCGCGCCTCATCGAGATCTTCGATTTCTGGGAGGAGTGCGACCTTGTGCACGTCCTTTCGCGCGAGCCGCTCATGGTGGAATATCTCCCCGCAGACCCCGCCGTGGGCAAGCCCAAGCCCCTCCGCCCCGAAAAATACGCCGAATTCAATCGCGAACTTCTGCGCCGCCTCTCCAAGGCGGGCAAAGAATTCAAGCCCTACGAAATGCAGCGCATTCTCGAATTTTTGGAGAACAACCCCATGGAGCAACAGGCGTTTTTGCTCGTGGCGGAGTACTGCATCAAAAAGGACGGCGAAAACGTCACTTCCAACCACATTCTCAACAAGGCGAAAAAGCTCTGCGACGGGCATAAATTTACATACGAACAGGTGGAGCCCGAACTTGCGGACTTCAACAAGCACGAAAAGACGCTGACGAAAATTTTCTCCCTGCTCGGTATCTACCGCAAACCGCGGGAAGAGGACTATGAGTTCCTCGAAGACCGCATTGCCCGCGGCATAGAGCCCTCTGCGATCGTTTCTTGCGCGGAATTTTTGAAGAAAGGCACCCTTTCCACCCTTGGGCTCTTGCTCGACGAGCTCGGCGAAAAGGGAATTTCCACGAAAAAAGAGGCGGAGGAGTATCTGCTCCGCCGCGGCGAACGCACCGATCTCGTTTACAAGATCGCACGGAAACTCGGCGTAAAAATCCAAAATCCCCGCGCCTACATCGAAAATTACGCCGAAAAGTGGATGGAACGGGGGTACGACGAGGAGAGTTTGCTCCTGCTCGCGGGGCAGGCGTTCAAGCTCGGGTACGGCTTCGAAGAGCTCGACGCGCTCCTCGACGGGCTCTACCGCAACGGCGTGGTGGACGGCGGCGGCGTGAAACAGTACTGCGCCGAACAGGAGAAGCGGCTCAGGCTCCTTCATCGCGTGCAGACGGTCTGCGGCGTTGTGAAAAAGACGGGGAGCGCCCTCGACATGGTGGCGGCATGGCAGAGCTGGAACTTCCCCGAAGAAATGATCATGGAAGCGGCTAAGAGGAGCGCGGGCGCGGCAGCCCCCCTCTCCTATATGAACAAACTCCTTTCGGAATGGAAGCGCACGGGCGTATTCTCCCCCGAAAGCATTCCCGAAAAGGCGGTTTCCGCCGCGCCGAAGGAATACAAAAACGAAGCGGCGATCGCCGCCGACCGAAGGACCGAGCGCGAACGCTACTATGCGGGACTCAGGCAACATGCGCTCGACGCCGCCGAGGCGACGCGGGCGCGCGCGGAAAAGGACGAGGCGTTCAGAAACGCCGACCTTGCGTGCAGAAAAACGGAGATCGCGCTCGCAAGGGCGGAAGTGTACGGCTCCGACGATCTGCCCTCCCTCACCGAGGAGCTCAACGGGCACAAGACGGCAAGAAGAAAAGCGCTTTTCGCCCTCGGGCTTACGGAAGAAGACCTTCTTCCCAAGTTCCGTTGCGCAAAATGCTCCGACACGGGATTTCTGCCGAACGGAAAGCCGTGCGACTGCTATCCCGCGGAAAAATAGGGGTGATTATGCCTGACATAGTATTGTTATGTGTGGCATAGTACTATGTTAAAGGGCAAATTTCGGCTTTTCTAAGCCGAAAAATCAAAAATTCAAGCTGTTTTTCGTTCCACGGGAAAGCGCCCCTCATGGACCCATGAGGGGCGCCGAATCTTATTTTTTACTCGTATTCTCCGTAATCCCTTCTGTCCGAGCGGTAGACGGGCGACGGTTCGGGAGGAGGCGGCGGGAGGCTCTCCCCCCACTTGCCCTTCTTCTTATCCTGCTTGTTCGGCGCGGAGCGGATTTCGACGAGCACGACGTCTACGCCGATCTTGGTGACGTTTTTCAGCTCGATAAAGAGGTCCGCCTTGCCCCAGCGGATTCCCCTTCCGCCCGGCGCGACGATCCCGAGTACCCTGCCTTCGGGGTAGCTGAATACGACGTCGCATACCTTTCCGAGCCGCTTGCCGTCGCAGAGGTTTACGACTTCTTTTTGTTTTAATTCCAAAAAACTCGTTTCCACACTGTCATTTTATGCGGCAGGAGAGAAAAAGTTTCTGCAAGGGCGGAATAAAACCCTTTGAGGTTGCGGATACTTCTTCAAAGGAGACATAAGGAGGAAAAATGCTTCAAAAGGTGGTGATTTGCGGCGTAGATACGTCGGGACTTCCCAAACTTACGGCAGAGGAGAACGAGACGCTCATGCGGGCGCTCAAAGCGGGGGACGAAAAGGCGAGAGAGCGGTTTATTATCGGCAATATGCGGCTCGTGCTCTCCCTTGTAAAGCGGTTTTGGGCGAAGAACGCCGCCGCGGACGACATTTTTCAGGCGGGGTGCGTGGGGCTTATCAAGGCGATCGACCACTTCGACCTCAAATTCAACGTGAAATTTTCCACCTATGCGGTGCCCATGATCCTCGGCGAGATCAAACGCTTTCTCCGCGACGGGAACTCTCTGCGGGTGAGCCGCTCTATCCGTGACGCGGCGTACCGCATTCTCAAAGTGCGCGAAGGGCTCGAGGAGCGGGACGAAGAGGCGACCATCGGGCGCATCGCCGAGGAGATGCAGGTGCAGGAGCGGGAAGTCGTATACGCCCTCGACGCGATCTCCGACCCCATTTCCATCTACGACCCCGTCTATAACAAGTCGGGCGACGCGCTCGAACTGTTGGACCAGCTGTGCGACGAGACGCAGAGCGACGAGATCTGGACGGAACGGGTGGCGCTTCGGGAAGCGATCGGGCGACTGAGCGAGCGGGAACGCAAAATTTTGCAGCTCCGCTATTACGAGGGAAAGACGCAGACGGAAATTTCCGCCGAGGTCGGCATTTCGCAGGCGCAAGTCTCCCGCCTCGAAAAGAACGCGATCGGCAGTATTCGCAAGGAAATTTCCTGATCGGCGCAAAAAAAACGCAAAATAGGAAGCCGCCGCCGAGGCAAACTTGCCTCGGCGGCGGCGTTTTTTATTCTCAAACTTCCTTTTCGGCGACGAACAGTTTACAGCCCGCGCGCAGAAATTCTTCGATTTTCTCTTTCAGGCGCTCTTCGCTCACGTCCAAACGGCGCGAAAGGCAGTGCAGGCAAAGCTTCTCCCCGCCCGCCAAAAATTTTTTGCTGAGCCCCATTTCGTTAAAGGAGAGCTCCTTCCCGCAAGCGCAGGTCATTTGTTTTTCACCTGCAATCTCCACACGGCGCAGCTATGGGGCGCGAGTTCCTTGGAGAGCACGCCGTTCACCGCGCGCACGGACGCGCCGCTGTACGCTTCGACGCCCGAAAGCGTCTTTCCGCTGAAATCGGGCACGCCGATATCGTCCGCCGAAAGCCAGAGATCCACGCCGCTGTCCGAAAGGTTGAAGAACCCGACCGCAATGTCGCCGTTTGCCAAAAGGCGCACGAAGATCGTCCAATCGTCGTTGTTCCAATTATGGAAGAAGTACGGGCGGTTGCCGCGTTCGTCCTTTGCGATGGAGAGAAGAACGGGGTCGGTCAGGATCTCTTTCGTCGTTTCGTCCATATTCCGCACGTCGCAACCGATCATGAGCGGAGAGGCGAGCATACACCAAGCCGCAAAGTGCAGGCGGTACTCGTCGTCCGTGCACCCTTTGAGCCCGACGTGCCCCTTGCCGTGCATGCCCACGATGAGCATGTCCATGTCGTTGAAGCACCCCACGCCGCCGTAGGGCAGAATGGCATATTGCTGTTTGATGATGCTCTTGACGGAGTCCCACGTATCCACGATGTCCCCCGTCGAACGCCAGATGTTCGCGCCCGTCGTGCCGATCCATTCGTGGGTGTTATCCGAGCCCCAACTGCAACCGCTGAACAAAATGTCTCTCCCGCACCCCGAAAGCGCCGTGCCCATGCGGCGGTAGAGCGCCTTTCCGTCGACGGAAGAGGGTTTGAAACAGTAATCGTATTTGAGATAATCCACCCCCCAACGGGCGAAGGCGCGGGCGTCGGCATACTCGTGGTTGAGGCTCGCGGGGTAGGAAGCGCAGGTCATGCCGCCGCAACAGGAGTACATGCCGAATTTCAGCCCCATTTTATGGAGCGCGTCGGCGACGTACTTCATGCCGTGGGGGAATTTTTCGGGGTCGGGCACGAGCGCACCCGATCTGTCCCGCTCGCGGAGGGACCAGCAGTCGTCGATGACGACGTATTCGTAACCGACCTTTTTCAAGCCCGAGGAGACGAGCTGTTCCGCCGAAGAGAGCACGAGCTCTTCGTTGATCTTCTCCGCAAAGGTGTTCCACGTATTCCAGCCCATGGGGGGAATGTTCTTTATCATCTTGTTTCTCCGTTTTTTTCTATATTATAGCAGAGCGACGCAAAAGAAGCAAGCGGTTCAGACCATTTTGGAGATCTCCCGTTTGAGCCGCTCGATGATCTTCTTTTCGAGGCGGGAGATGTAACTCTGCGAAATGCCGAGCTCGTCGGCAACGTCCTTTTGGGTCATCTCCTCCCTTCCCCCCAGCCCGAAGCGCATGTACATGATGCGGCGTTCCCGTTCGGGCAGTTTGCCCAAAGCCTCGGCGAGAAGCTCCTTTTCGACCCCGTTTTCCACGCCGCCGTACACGACGTCGCTGTCCGTGCCGAGAACGTCGGACAGCAAAAGCTCGTTCCCCTCGAAGTCGGTATTGAGGGGCTCGTCGAAGGAGACCTCGCTCTTGATCTTGACCGTGCGGCGGAGATACATCAGGATTTCGTTTTCGATGCAACGGGAGGCGTAGGTGGCGAGTTTGATGTTCTTGTCCGTGCGGAAGGAACTCACCGCCTTGATGAGCCCGATCGTACCGATGGAGATGAGGTCGTCGGGATCCACGCCCGTGTTCTCGAACTTGCGGGAGATGTAGACGACGAGGCGGAGATTGTGTTCGATGAGCTTTGCCCTGATCGCCTCCTGCTCCTCGCCCTCTTCGAGTTTTTTGAGCATTTCCGCCTCTTCCTCCGCAGAGAGCGGCAGGGGGAGCGCCTCGCTCCCGCAGAGGTAGTGAACGACGTTCTCGCTCCCCGTAATCCTTCCGATCCAATCTTTGAGCAACGATAAAAGCTTCATGGTTTCTCCTCCAACGATGTATGCAAAATGATCGAATATTCCCGCGAATCGACCTCCCCCACTGTAAAATACACCCTTTCGTTGACAATGCCGCCGAGTTCGAGCCTGTCGCAGACGAACACGGGAGACACGCGGCTGCCGCTGACCGTGGAGATCCGCAGTCTTCCCACGGGCGGAGACCCGCGGAAGAGGGCGAGCGCGCCGAGCGCCGAAACGACGCAGACGGGCTTTCCGCGGAAAGAGAGGCGGTTCCCGCTGTCGGCAAGCCCCGTCCAACGCACCGTGCGCTCCCCCACCGTCATGCTGCACGGAAGAAGTTCCCGCTTCCATCTGCGGTGGCGGTAGAAGGCGGCGGCAAGGCGGGTGACGGCGATCAGCAAAATCCCGCCGCCCGCAAACACGAGGGCAACGGGCGCGCCCTCGACGAGGTAGCCCTCTCCCTCCGCATAGGAGACGCCGAAAAAGGAATAGACGGCGACGAGCATTCCGCCGAGGACGAATGTGAGCGCGAAGAAGGCGCAGGCGACGAACAGGCTTGTTTTGAAGCCCCCCTTTGCGGCGACGAGGGCAAGGACGGCTCCGCCGAGAAATTTTACGAGATAGGCAAGGGGCAGAGGAAGGGACAGGAGCGGGAAGACGATCGCCTCTCCCCCGCCCGCCGCCGCGGCGAGCACGAGCCGAAGAGGCGAAACTTTCGCCCGCGCGCACTTGATCGCCAAATAAAGGAGCAATCCGTCGAGCAAGAAATTTTCCAAAAACGCAAACTCTATGTAGACCGTCATACGTCCTGCCGCCGCGCCCCTCCCTTGCGAAAACCGTGAGCCCATTATAGCGTGGCGAAGAAAGAAAAGAGTGGGTTTATAAGTCGCAGAGGCGCGAAATTTGACTTTCGCATCTCTTCCCCCTGCGCGCGCAAAAATTTCACACGGAACTTTTTGCGCGCGCCCTTTTTTGCAATTTTTTGAGAACACAAATCTACAAAGAAACCGAAGTTATCCACAATTTATCCACATTTTTCCCGATTTCTCCACATTTTCTCCGAAAAAACGAACGTTCGCGGAATATTTACGCGTACATTTGTTCCACAAAAAATTTTTTTCCGTGGAATTTTCCCCGCCCCCGAAAAAATCATTGACAAACGCTTTCCAAACGGATATAATAGTATGGCAAAATGAGTTTGCGCGGCGAAAGGCACGTATCTTTCTTGTAAATGCCCTTCGGCTTCGCTCAGGGTGACGTAACGAGATTTCTCGGCTTCACTTCGTTCCGCTCGAAATGACAGGAAAAGAGGCGCAAGCTAAATATCACATGCATCCATAGCTCAATTGGATAGAGCGTCGGTCTACGGAACCGAAGGCTGGGGGTTCGAGTCCCTTTGGTTGCACCAACGAACGGACATGCCTCAAATAGGCATGTCCGTTCGTTTATAATCGGGGCGCGCCGCCAAAGGCGCGAGCCGCCTCCCGTTCGTTTCCTCTTAAAAATGTTGCCGAAATTTTTTTTGATATGGCTTGACATGTACCTCTTCAAACAATATAATAATTCTATAAAATAAGTGTTTTTGGGGGTAATATGGAAGCAACCAAAAAAGAACCCTTCCGGTTCCCGATCATGATCTGTATTTATCTCGCCGCGATCGCCGTCGGCGTTTTCGTGATGTATCTTCTGCCGCTTGCGGAGTGGCTCTCTCTGCTCATTGCCGACGTCGCCGCGACGATCGTCGTATTTGCTTTCAGCCTCGTCTTCCGCAACGCGTCCGTCTACGACCCCTATTGGAGCGTCCAACCCATCGTGATCGTGATCTGGCTCGCCTGCACGCAGAGGAACTTCCCCGTAACCGTCATCTTGCCCATGGTCGCCGTTCTCCTTTGGGGAGTCCGCCTGACCGCAAATTGGGCGTATACCTTCCGCGGGTTCGCCTCCGAAAACCAAGATTGGCGGTATACGATGCTCGCCGAAAAGACGGGCGGCTATTACGTCGCCGTCAACTTCTTCGGCATCCACCTCGTTCCCACGCTCGTGGTCTATGCGTGCATGCTCCCCGTGCTGTTCACCTTCCGCAGTGCGCCCGCATTCAACGCGGGCTGCGCCGTCTTCTTTGCCCTCGCCGTTCTTGCGGTCGGGTTGGAAACGCTTGCCGACTGCACCATGCACAGCTTTCATAAAAAGGGCGGCGAAGGATTCCTCCGCAAGGGCGTCTGGAAATATTCCCGCCACCCCAACTATCTCGGCGAGATCTCCTTCTGGTGGTGCATCGCGCTCGGCACGGTCTGCATCGTCCCCTCGCTTTGGTGGACCTGCCTCGGCGCGCTCCTCAACACTCTCCTCTTCCTGTTCGCAAGCATTCCCATGGCAGACAGACACCAGGCGCGGAAGCCCGGGTTCGACCTCTACAAAAAGAGCACGCGCATGCTTTTGCCCCTCTACAAAAAACAACCGAAACAATAAACCAAACCTTTCGGAAGCGCTCTTCGGAGCGCTTTTTTCGTGCTACGGGGCAAATTTCTACTCTCGGTAGAGTTGATTTCGCCGCGGTAGAATCAAATTCTCCGAAATAGACGGGCAAAGCCTTCCGCGAGAGCAATTTTTTGAAAAAGTAGGTTGTAAATCTCGCCCGTTTGCGATATGCTGATAGGGAAAGGAGGCTCGTATGAAAGCATTCGATATTTACGTCGATTCGGGAGCGAATCTCCCGCAGGCGCTCGCAAAGAGCCGCGGTATCCATGTCATCTCCTACCATATGACCGTGAACGGCGAGGACCGCCTCTGTTATGAAGAGGGCGTTTCGTTTGAGGAGACCGCCAAGAAATTTTACGACGACATGCGCGCGGGCGCGGAAGTAAAGACTTCGCTCATGAACGCGCAGACCTTTTACGACGCCCTTCTCCCCTCTTTGCAGGCGGGAAGAGACGCAATCTTGTTTACGATCTCTTCGGGGATCAGCGCAACGAACAAACAGGCGCAGGAAGCGGGAAAGATGCTCGAAGCCGATTTCCCCAAGTGCAAGGCGTATGTGATCGACAGCGAGAACGCCTCGATGGGCGAAGGGTTGCTCGCGCTCAAAACGGCGGATCTGCGCGATTTCGGCGAGAGCGCGGAGACCTGCGCGAAGTGGGCGCGGGAGAACGCCTTTAAGACGAACAGTTACCTTACGGTGGGCGACCTCAAATACTTAAAGCGCACGGGACGCATCTCGGCGACGCTCGCGATCGCGGGGACCCTTCTCAACATCAAACCCGTTTTGCGGGCGGACGGGAGCGCGAATACCAAGATTGTCTTCTACGGAAAGGAGCGGGGCAGGAAGAGGGCGCTCATGGCGCTTGCAGAGGCGTACCGCGAACGCGCCTCGGACTACGACAAGCAGACTGTCGCCATCGGCCACGGCGACTGCGCGGAGGACGCCGAGTATCTTGCGGGGCTCATCCGCGAGATCGGAGCGGCGGAGATCATCACCGAATATTACGACCTGTGCACGGGCTCGCATGTGGGACCGGGCACGGTGGCGCTCTTTTTCTTCGGCAAGGACAGACGGGGCAACCATATTGCGCCCGAAGCGGAAAAGAAGCCGCGCGGGAAGGTCGTGACCGATAAAATTTGAAAAACATGAGAAAAGCCGCGGGGCGCTTTCTTCCGAAAGCGCCCCGCGGCTTATTTTTTATTTCCTCTTGAAAAACAGAACGAGCGCGGGAATGAGGAGCCCCGCGGCGAGCACGCAAAGGGCGATCCCGCCGAACATCGGCGTAAAGATAACGACGGAACTCGTCGTGTTCCCTTCGTAAGGCAATGCGATGAGCACAATCCCGACCGCAACGAGCGCGGCGGCAAGCGCGGCGAGCAACAGGGCAAACGCCGTACCTCTCCGCGTCCCTGCGGGCGTTTTTCGCTCTTGCGGCGCTTCCGCGGAAATTTCCGCAGGCGCAACGTCCGTCTCCAAGAGCGCGTCCGCGCTCACATGCAGCACTTCGCACAGCTGTTTGAGTTTGTAGGCGTCCAAAGTCGCCCTATCGTTCTCCCAGTTGGAGACGGTCTGCCGCGACACGCCGAGCAGTTCCGCAAACTCCTCCTGCGAAAGTCCCCGCTTCTCCCGCAACCGCCAAATCTTTTCGCCCAACAGTTTCATGCCCACATTATAACACGCCGTCTTGCTTTTTGCAATGGCTTTTTTTCACCGCGCGGAGAGATAGCCAAGTCACCGCCCACGCAAGCAGCACCGCCGCAACGCCGAGGGCATAAAAGGGAAGCGGCAAAATAAACGCCCCCCACGTGGGGAAGCTCGTAAGATAGGGATCCCAACTGACTTCTGCAACAATCCACGCGATCGTGCCGTGGATGAGCCCCGCGGCAACCCCGCAAAGCGCGGCAATCCCGAATCCGAGGTGTAATTTTTTCATGAGAGCGCTCCTTTTCTTTTTTTCTTGATTATTGCAGATCGCCAAGGAAAAGACAAGAAAAGAAATTTGTCAAATGAGCAAAAATGTTGGTCAATTCAGCGCAAATACTTTTCGAGGCGCGCCGTGAGAAAAGCGGCGACGGCGAGTTTTACGAGGTCGGGCAAAATGTATGGCGTAACGCACAACGTGAGCGCATAGCCCACCGTGCAATCGAACATCAGCACGAACCATACCGTGCCGAAGAAGTAGCACACGGTAAGGCCGAGCAAGTTGCCGAGATAGAAGAGCGCGGTCCTCGCCCAAAACTTTTTGACGGGCAGAAGTTTGAAGAGGGCGGGCAGAAGCGCCGCGAACAAAAAGCCGAAGATATAGCCGCCCGTGGGACCGAACAGCGCGACGACGCCGCTTCTGAACCCCGCGAACACGGGAATGCCGACAAGACCCATGAGGATGTAGAGGGCAACGGCGGCTGTCCCCCGCTTCCACCCGAGAAGTCCCCCCACGAGTGCGACGGAAAGCGTCTGCAAGGTAAAGGGAATGGGACCGACGGGCAGGGAGATCCACGCGCAGACGGTGATGACGGCGACCGCAAGCCCGATATAGGCGATCTCCCTCGCCGCACTGCGGAAGCGTTTGGAAGCGGTGTTGTTTGCGGATTTTTTCATGCGGTTATCATAGCACAATTTTATGAAAAAATCAAGCGGAACGGCATTCTTGCCGCCCTTTTTTACCCCCTTTCCCTTTTTCCAAAACGCAAAACACGCCGAGGCAAACTTGCCTCGGCGTGCCGCATGTTTTCTGCTATGCCGCGCCGATCTTCTGCACGGCGTGGACGCGAAGGTCGAACAGGACAAACTTACTTTCCACCTTATTGTTGTTTGTATCGTCGAGAAATTTCAGCGTCACGGTAAAATCTGCCGATCCGCCCACTTCGACCGACCCGACCGCATCGCCCGCTTCGTCCGTCGTGAGCCCGTCGCTGAGGCGCACCTCGCGCCAAACGCCGTCTCCCGTCGAAACGGTCAGTTGCAACATGGACGCGAAGGTCTGATCGCTCACGACCGCATTGCAAAAGGTTTCGAGATAGTAATAGAACGCAACGTCGCCGCCGTTCGCAATGCGCATTTCGGCAGTAAACGTGCTGCCGGGCGCGGCGATCGTTCCCGCGGTGATGCCGAAAATATTGTCCTGCGTTGCCGTGGAGAAGTCTGTGACTTTGTCGTCGACGACGCGCGAAAAGTTGCCGTCACTGCCGAGATTGTAGGTCGTGAGTTTCACCCGTTGGAGCGTCGCTTTGAGCGATCCCGCCACGAGATGGGTTTGGAAGGACACTGTTTCGTCGTACAGACCGTAAGACACACCGATCATCAGCGCAAAACAGCATAGAATAAGTGCAATAACCGGTACAAATATCTTTTTTTTCATAGTTCCCTCTGTGCGGAGGGACTTCGGCGCGAAGGAAAACCTGCCCTTTTCCGACATTTCCATGAGCATTTCCATGAGCAACACCGTGAAAACGACCATGCAAAGGACGACAAAACTCTGCGGTTGCCGCAAGAGACATAGCAGGACGCCGAGAAAATAGCTTTTGGCGACGACTTTTCCGATCACATAGTTTGAGCTCTGCGGATCGGACGTATCGATCGTCTGTGTGCCGACATTCGTTCCGTTATCTCCGCTGAGGACAATGGTATACCCGCTTCCCCGCCGTTCGATGCTCTTTATCCTGTGCGTGACCACCGTGCTTCCGCCGATGACCGTATAGGAGAACGCGAGAACATCGCCGACTTTGAGGCTTGCATAGAATCCGCCGCGCGCAGGTTCGCTCCGCGGGACAAGTTTTATCCAGATCAAGCTCCCGGCGGGAATATCCTCTATGGCGTAAGTTTCGGCGTCCGCCTGCGGGGTTTTCTCCATGGACGAGGACATCACGATCCGCGCCTGATAGCCGAACAAACCGCCCGCGTCGCAGAAACAGAGTACCATGGCAACGCCTGCCGCGATCAGGAGCAGAGCGGAGACCAAGATCCCTTTGATGATACTTCGGGTACGTTTGTGCCCGTCTCTTGTTTTTGTCATAGGACAGGGAAATCCTTCTTCTCACAAAGAACCCTCCATTATAATTTATGAATTTTTTTCAAAAAATGAACATTCCGCCCACCCAATGTCATGTTGAGCGCAATCGCCCCGCGCCAATGCGTCATTCCGAGCCGAACTGCCATTCCCAAATCAAGTCATGTTGAGCGGAGCGAAGCGGAGTCGAAACATGTCCTTATTATTATAATGCGGACACCCTTCGACAAGCTCAGGGTGACGTAATTAGAACACACCCTCTCCCCTACCCCTCCCCCGCGCGGAACGCGCGGGGGAGGGCGAGAATAAGCGCCGTTCCCAAATGTCATGTTGAGCGGAGCGGAGCGGAGTCGCCCCGCGCGCTGTTCTGTTTCTCTAAGCGCGGCACGAGCCGCAAGGCGAAGTTAACATCTCTACCTTAGTATTAAAATAATGTTGAGATTTCTCCACTTCGTGCCTGCGGCACTTCGGTCGAAATGACATATTTAGGATAAAGGAACAAGCCCCCTCCCCTACCCCTCCCCCGCGCGGAACGCGCGGGGGAGGGCGAAAAAAATGCGCGGGGCATAAGATCAGCGGCGCGACCTCGAACGAGGTCGCGCCGCTGTCTTCCAAATTTATCTTCCAAAATTTACAAATACTTTTTCAAGTCATCGGTGCGGTCGACGAGCTCCCACGGATAGGCGTCACGCCCGAAATGCCCGTAGGAAGAGGTCTGCGCATAGATCGGCGCGCGCAAGCCGAGTTTTTTGATGATCGCCGCGGGGCGCAGGTCGAATTCCTTCTTCACCACTTCCGCGATCTTGTCGTCGGAGAGCTTCCCCGTGCCGAAGGTATCGACGAACACGGAAACAGGGCGCGCCACGCCGATCGCATAGGCAACTTGCAGTTCCATTTCGTCCGCGAGCCCCGCCGCCACCATGTTTTTGCAGATGTACCGCGCCATATACGCCGCGCTCCTGTCCACTTTGGTGGGGTCCTTGCCCGAGAACGCCCCGCCGCCGTGCGGGCACCTGCCGCCGTAGGTATCGACGACGATCTTCCTGCCCGTCAGCCCCGAATCCCCCTCGGGACCGCCGATCTCAAACCGCCCCGTCGGGTTGATGAAGTACTTGGTGTTTTCGTCCAAAAGCTGTGCGGGAATGACTGCCTTCGCCACGAGCTCTATCATGTCGCGCTCGATCTGTTCATGAGAAACATGGGTATTGTGCTGGGCGGAAATGACCACCGCGTCCACGCGCACAGGGGTTTTGCCCTCGTATTCGACGGTGACCTGCGTCTTGCCGTCGGGGCGGAGATAATCGACGAGTTTCTCTTTCCTGAGCTGCGCCAGACGGAACGCGAGTTTGTGGGCGAGAACGATGGGAAGCGGCATGAGCTCTTCCGTTTCGCGGCAGGCGTAGCCGAACATCATGCCCTGATCGCCCGCGCCGATGAGGTCGCTCTCGTCGCCGCCCGCCTTGTTTTCGAGCGAGCTATCGACCCCGAGCGCGATGTCGGGCGACTGCGCATGCACGAGCGCGATGACGTTGCATTTATCGTAGGCGAAATCTCCCGCATAATATCCGATATTTTGAATGACCCTGCGCGCGACCGCTTCGTAGTCTACATTCGCGCGGGAAGTGACTTCCCCCGTGATGAAGAGAGTGTTGTAGGCGGCACAGCACTCCACTGCCGCGCGGGTAGAGGGGTCTTGCTTTAAGAGTTCGTCTAAAATGGAATCGGAAATGCAGTCGCACACCTTATCGGGGTGCCCTTCGGTCACGCTCTCGCTCGTAAAAAATCTTCTCATCGTATTTCCTCGCTGTGATACCTTATTATTATAGGAAGCGCGCGCGGAAAAGTCAACCGAAATCGGGGGGTATTCTTGCTGTCCCCCTGAGCACCATTTTGTCATTTCGACCGAAGTGCCGTAGGCACGAAGTGGAGAAATCTCTACCTTGCTGTCCCCTTATTCCTTGGCTCCCCCTTGAGGGCGGAGCTGTCACGAGCCTGCGAGTGACTGAGGAGGTGTTTTATTTTACGACACCCCTTCCGCCTCCTTCGTCGGCACCCACCCCTCAAGGGGTGGGCAAGGATTTCAAACAAGTTGGGGGGAGGCGAGAAAAGAGGTATCCGCAGTGTTACTTTTTCACTGCCACCCACCCCTCAAGGGGTGGGCAAGGGAAAGATCGAGATTTCTCCACTTCGCTCGCGTTGCTCGCTTCGGTCGAAATGACATTCGCGGGCGGGGCGCAAATTGCGCCCCGCCCGCGAATGTCAATAGAAAAATCTCCTTGACTTTGCAGAGGATCGGTGATAAAATATAAAATATATTTAAGAGGTCTTATCGTGCGAGTAAATAAAAATTTTTTAAGGACTCTATGTGCCATATTTGTTTTGGCGATCTTCTCTGTCACTGCTTGTGCCCCAAAGTACGACGCCGAAAAATGCGAGACCCCCATTCGCGGTTCGGGCGATTCGGACAAATATTTTTATTGTCCAAAGGATCGTCCCCTCAATTTCAACCGCGTGATCGAAGAAAGTGGGACGACTTTTTATTATGAGAACGGATTAAGCGGACGGAAAATAGATCGCGGCGTTGACGCCATTAAGCGCGTCCAAGCATTTTGCGACGTGCCGCAGACGGTTTTTCTCTTGGAAGACACGGTAACTCATGTGAATGGCAACGGCTTATGGGTCAATCCGAATGACAATACAGAGCTCATCGGGGCGGTTTTATTGGAGAACGCCTCAGAAGCGGAATTTCCGTTTGGTATCTTTGCGGGGGTAATTGCCGTGTTGCTCGGCGAAGAGAAAGAGTTCACGGAATACAGCGAAAGTCGTCTTGAAAGCAGCTTAGAAGAATACCCCTATGTGAAGGAACTTCAATACCCTCTCTACACCGCACGAGGGACCACAAAGAACGAGCGGGAAACAGCATGGAATTTTGCTTATTTGCTCGGCGAAAAATATCTGTCCAAACATACCGTTAACGATCTGAAAAACGCAACAAAAGAGGATATTTCATTTGCGCTTGAAGCCGTTGACGCCATTTTGCCCGATTATTATTTCCCTGTGGGGGATTCCGAATATCCCATACAGATCATTGCGGAAAATATTCATTATTTCTTTGCTCACAACTTTGAAGATTGCGAGTTTAACGACGATCTATTGAAGTACCCTGTTTTGACCACCTTCGTTTCGGAAAACGAGACGCTTATCGATGAAGTTTCGCCGATATATGGTTTGCATGGCTTGCCGAAATCTATCGATGCGTTTTTCGGAAAACGCGGCGAATACAACATTGCAACAACCGGTTATTCCGATATGCGGCGAAACGCTATCGCTTGCTACACGGCGGGAATCTTCGGGCATGAGATCGTTCATCACATTGCTTATTGGGGCGGAAATGACGGTTACTTTCAGGAAGCCATCTGCTCCTATTTCGGAATCAAGTATTCTTATTATGCGCGGCATCGGGAATATTTGGATTACACTTTACAAACAAAAAATCGAGATGTTGTTTACACGGATGATGTCATCGAAATTTTGAAAGACGCCAGAGATCTTTACAATAAGCGGTTTGGGAAGTCCTCCATGTCGGATTTTAATGCGGAGACATGGTTGCAATTCGGAACATACCTCTATAATAAAAATTCCGAGCATCCTACGATCGGAGTACTCGCGCAGGGTATCACTATGGTGCAATACATTTATGAAACTTATGGGTGGGATGTCTTAATGGAGATCAACAGAAGTTATAAAGACGCACAGATCGATGGGAAAACTTATTATGATTTCGAAAACGAATGGGCGAAATGGATAGAGGAGCTTTGTAGCTAAAATAAAAACTCCCCGAACAGCTCAAAACTGCCGTTTCCAACATCATTAACACCGTTCCAGAATTGAGAAATTGATATTTCGCCGCGGCGGCGGGCAAACATTGCCCGCCGCCGCGGCTTTCCATTGACTTTTCCTTAAAAATTTGTTACACTTCCCCTATGGAATGTCATCTTTGCCCCGTGAACTGCGGGGCGGACAGAACATTGCGCGCGGGACGGTGCGGCGTTATGGGGCTCACCGTCGCCAAATACTATCTGCACCCCTTCGAAGAGCCCTGCCTCTCGCCGAACGGCAAGAGCGGAACCGTGTTTTTCGGCGGGTGCAATTTGCGTTGCGTCTTCTGCCAGAACTTCGAAGTTTCCCGCGCAGAACGGGGAAAGAAGGTTTCGCCCAAAGAACTCGCCGACATCTTCAAAACCTTGGAAGATATGGGGGCGGAAAACCTCGACCTCGTAACGCCCGACCATGTTTCCCCTCTCGTCGCCGAGGCGCTCTCCCTCTACAAGCCGAAGATCCCCGTCGTGTACAATTCGGGCGGCTATTGCCTGCCCGAGGCGCTCCGCGAGATCGACCCCTTGATCGACGTGTATCTGCCCGACTTCAAATTTTTCTCGCCCGCGCTCTCCGAACGCTACACGGGTAGAAAGGACTACGGCGAAGTGGCGCAGACCGCACTCTCCTTTATGGCAAAAAAGCCGCTAAAATGGAGCGGGGACGGACGGCTGTTATCGGGCGTTTTGGCGCGGCACCTTGTTCTGCCCATGTGCACGTCCGATTCTCTGCGCGTGCTCGATATTTTGAAAGAAATCTTGCCCGAGGGCGCGCCCTTTTCCCTTATGCGGCAATATACGCCGATGGGAGACATCAAAGGCTTTCCCGAACTTGCCCGCAGGGTCACTTCCCGCGAATACCGCCGCGTGGTCGATCATGCCCTTGCGCTCGGCTTTTCTCCCCTCTACACGCAGGAGAAAGACAGCGCGGAAAAAGACTTTATCCCCGATTGGGACGAATGACGCTTCGGGCGCGCCGCCGCGCAGGGTCTGCGCGGCGGCGCGCCTTTTTTATTTGACTTTTCTCCCCGCTTCCGCTACAATAACATACGTTCAGCCGTTGATCCAATCGTCTTTGAGCTTGACAAGTTCTTTGGCGAGCTTGCCGCACTCGGAAGGCGACGCGCCTTTGAGCCGCTCCTCGAGCGCGCGCACGGCAACGAGCTGCCTGCACTTCTTCTTCATACCCTTAGTTTCGAAAGGCGGCAAAAAGTTATGCTCCTCTCCCTCGAAAACGTGACATTCGGCTATCTCGGCGTGCCCACGGTGGAAAACGTCTCCTTTACGCTGCACGAAAAAGAGCGCGTCGGGCTTCTCGGCGGAAACGGGGAGGGAAAAACGACCCTTTTGCGGCTCATCTTGGGCGAACTCGTTCCAGACAGCGGCACTGTCTCCGTCAAAAACGGGCTCCGCATCGGCTATCTCGCCCAAAGCGGCGGCTTCGTTTCCGACTCCACCGTCTATGGCGCGATGAAGGAAGTCTTCGCCGAGGACGAGAGACTGCTTTCCCGCCTTGCCGAAGCGCAGGAGAAATTCGCCTCTGCCCCCGAACGCGAACGCCCCGCCCTCTCTTCACAGATCGAGAGCCTGACAAAGCGCATCGCCGCGCGGGACAGCTATCATACAGACGTGCGCATCCGCACCGTGCTCGGCGGCATGGGGTTCGAAGACAGATACGAACAGCCCGTTGCCACGATGTCGGGCGGAGAAAAGACGAGACTGCAACTCTGCCGCCTCTTGCTCGAAGACCCCGAACTCCTCATTCTCGACGAGCCGACCAACCACCTCGACGTAAAGACGCTCTTCTGGCTCGAAGACTATCTTCTCACCCTCAAAGGGGCGCTCCTCGTTGTCTCACACGACCGCTATTTTTTGGACCGCCTCACCTCGCGCACCCTCGAACTCGAACGGGGGAAGGTCGTCTCGTACAAGGGCAATTACTCCAAATATAAAATTCTCAAAGAGGAACGCTACAAAGAGGAACTGCGCGCCTACGAAAAACAGCGGGAAGAGATCGCAAAATTGCAGGGTTATGTGGACAGGAACCTCGTCCGCGCGACGACCGCGAAGAGCGCCCTCTCCCGCGTGAATAAATTGGAGCGCATGGACGTGCTCGAAAAGCCCGCGCCGCCCCCCGCTCCCCCGCGCTTCCGCTTCCTCTATGACGAAAAACCGTACGAGACCGTCCTCTCCGCGCCGCGGTTCGACCTTTATGCCGAGGAGAAACTCCTCCTCAAAGACGCCTCGTTCACCCTGACGCGCGGAGAAAAATGCGCGCTCGTGGGCGACAACGGCACGGGCAAATCGACACTGCTCAAATTTTTGAAAAAAGAGAGCGCAAACGTCCGCCACGGGACTTTCGTAAAGATCGGCTATTATGATCAGGAGAACGCCGATCTCGACCCCGAGGAGAGGGTCCTCGACGCATTTTGGGGGAACTTCCCCTCTCTCTCGCAGACGGAGGCGCGCAATCTGTTGGCGCAGGCGGGGCTCTTTTCCGAAGACATGGAAAAGAAGGTAAAGGAGCTTTCGGGCGGGCTCCGCGCAAAACTTTCGCTTGCGGTCCTCGAAGGAAGGCGGGGAAACGTGCTCTTTTTGGACGAGCCGACCAACCACCTCGACCTGCCCGCGCGCGAATCTCTCGAAGAAGCATTGAAAGCCTTCGACGGCACCCTGCTCTTCGTCTCGCACGACAGGCGGTTCATCGAAGCGGTCGCAAGCAAGATCGTGCTCATCGAGGACGGCGCTCTTCACGAATTCAAGGAAGGATACGCCGAATTTCTCGCCCACAGAAGGCAAACTCCCCCGCCCACCGCAAAAAAGGAAGAAAAAGAAAAAAGCGGCTCTTACCGAAGCCGCGAAGAACGCGCGAAGGAGACGCGTACAAAACAGCGCGTGAAGGAGATCGAGACCCGCCTCGAAGCGCTCGAAGCGGAGGAAGAAGCCCTGAACGCCGCGCTCATAGAGCATGCCGCCGATTACAAAAAAGTGTTGGAGATCACCCGCCGTCTGGACGGGCTGCACGCCGAATCGGACGCCCTCTATGAGGAGTACGAAACGCTCATTTAAGCGGGCAGAAAACCGTTATGCCGCGGACGGGCACGGCGAGCGAGCGGAAGCCGATGCGTTTGAGCGCGGAGAGAACGGCTTCCCGCCCATGGGAGATGCGGGATGGCTCGTGCGCGTCCGAACCGAAGGAGACGAGCCTGCCGCCGAGCGCAAAATAGCGGGAAAGAACGTCTTCATCGGGCAAAAATTCGCTCCCCGCGCCGTATGCGGAGCTGTTCACCTCCAAAATTTTCCCCTTTAAGACGATCGTTTTGAGGATGTCGTCGTAAAGATCGGCAAAATCTTCGTAGCGGATCTTTCTGTCGGGATAGGGCGCGTTGCGGGAGACATAGCCGATGTGCCCCACGATCTGATAGGGATAGGGCGCGTCGAGACTTTCCCGCACCGCGGAAAGATAGGCGGAATATGCCGCCTTTTTTGTTTTACCCGCGAAATAATCGGGAAAATAACAGTCGCACCCATCCACGATATGCACGCTGTTTACGATAAAATCGGGAGAAAACCGCTCAAAAACGGAGAGAAGCTCTTCCTGTGCCTCCCGTTTGGGGCTGAACCCGAACTCGCCGCCCACAAGAAAGGTAAATTCCCCGCCGCGCGTCTCTTCTTGCAGGGCGCGCGCCGCGGCAAAATATTCGGGGATTTGCGCGATCGAGAAAATTTTCCCCGTGACCGAATCGGTATCGAAGTGTTCGGACGCGCCGAAATAGGCGAGCCCCTGCCTCTGTGCCTCTGAGACCATTTCGGCAAGCGTCGCTTTCCCGTCGTTCGAAAAAGAGGAATGCGTGTGAAGATCGGTGCGCTTCATACTCCCATTATAGCATAACTTTTTGCCGTTTGCATGAAAAAATCGGGCAATTTTGCCCGATTTTTAGTACTATGTCTGACGTAATAGAAATATTATGTTTGGCATAGTATTTATAATATGCGTGACATAGTATTTCCAAAAACCACAATATCTTGTATTATGTCACGCATAGCAATCAATATTTAGTTCTATGTCTGACATGGTACCCGTTTTCTTGCGGTCAATCGATGTTGATTGTCTTTGTTTCGGGTTTTTTGGGCTGCGTCTTGGGCACGGTGAGGAACAGAACGCCGTTTTCGTAGCGCGCCTTCACGTTTTCCTGCTCCACGTCCTCCCCTACATAGAAGCTGCGGCGGCAGGAGACTCTGCATTCCTTGCGGAGATACCTTGCCCTCTTGTTCTCCTCTTTCTCCGCCTTCTCTGCGCCGACGGTGAGATAGCCGTTTTCGAGGGAGACGTTGATCTCGTTCTTGGCAAAGCCGGGGAGCTCGATGTCGAGCTCATAGCTCGTTTCCGTTTCGCGGATGTCGGTGCGCATGCTGTCGAGTTTTTCGTCGTAGAACATGGGGCGGAAGAAGTCTTCGAATGCGTCGAACAGGTCGTTGTTTTGTCTTGTTTGAAGTTCGTATTTCATATTTTTTTCTCCTTTCCCCTTCGGGGGATTCTTTTCATCTCTTATTTATACCGTTTTTTCCCCGTTCTAAACGATTTCGGAAAAAAAATTTGCAAAAAAAAGAGAGGCAACCGCCTCTCGGATCTTTTTGGATCACTTGGACGAACTGCGGCTGCTCGAAAAGGCGGACGCAAACCTTAAAACGTAGTAGAGCAGTTCGAGCGCAGACAAGATCATGTCGTTGATATACCGGATGTTATAGAGTTTGAACAGCTTTTTCATGCTTTCGATCTCCTCTTCGGTCGCCATATCGCTTTCGCGGAGGAGATCATACGCCCTTCCCTGCGCCTTTTTCTCCGTTTTGAGCGTCATGAGCGAGAGCAGGAAGGAGAAGAGATAGAACGCAAAACCGACGCTTGCAAGCACGATGGTCGCCAAGCCGTTGGACTTGAGGACCAAAAAGTCGAGCAACATGCCGATCGCAACGAGGGGGATAAAGGCGAGCGGTCCGAATGTGATGAGCGGAACGAGCCTGATCCGCGTTTTCATGTCGGGATCGCCCTCTTTGTCGAGCACGGCGAGCGCCGCTTTCTGCGCCCCCATGGCAAGTGCCGTAACGCTTTTTTTATGCCTCGTGAGCCTTCTGAGGCGCACTTTTTTGAAGTAGTGGCTATAACTGTTGCCGAAGAGCATGGAACCGACCGTCTTTACCTTGATGTGTTCGAGCCCGTTGGCGTCCAAGATCTTTCTTGCGGCTTCCACGCCCGTGAGTCCCGCACTGTTTTCCGTTCGGTTATAGCGGTAATATTTGACGCCGAGCACAATGCTCACGACGAGCGAAACAAGCGCGACCAGTAAGATGAGCCCTCCCACGATGACGATGACGAGCCCCATTGCGGGGTTCCCGCCGCCCGCTTCCCTGAGAAGATCTTCCCAAAAGTCCATAAAACTCTCCTCGTTTTTATTAACATTATAGGGTATTTTCCGCGCACGGTCAAGAGAATATGCAAACGAATTTACAAAAACGCCCCGCCGCGGGGAAAAACCGCAGGCGGAGCGATCCGAACGCGTTATTTTTTTGCGAACCCTGTCTCCCGCGCCGCCCGCGCGACGGCGGAAGCGACCGCTTCGTGCGCCCGTCTGTCGTAGGCATAGGGCAGAATATATTCGGCGGAGAGCTCCTCTTCCTTTACGCAGGAGGCGATCGCCTGCGACGCGGCATACATCATCTCAAAGCCGATCTTTTTCGCGCGTACGTCGAGCGCGCCGCGGAAGAGCCCCGGGAAGACGAGTACGTTGTTGATCTGGTTGGGCTTTTCGGAAGAGCCCGTTCCCACGACTGCCGCGCCCGCCTCCAAAGCGGCTTCGCGCGAAATTTCGGGGGTGGGATTGGCGCAGGCGAACACAATGGCGCCCTTTGCCATCGAGCGGACCATCTCTTCGGAGACGCAGTTGGGTCCCGAAACGCCGATGAACACGTCCGCGCCCTTCATGGCGTCGGCAAGGGAGCCTCTCCGCATGCCGAAGTTGGTGCGGGGAGCGATCTCCGCCTGTGCGGACGTGAGACCTTCGTCCCCCGCGCGGAGAATGCCCCCAAGGTCGCAGAGAATGACGTCGCCCACCTTCATCTTCAATAAAAATTCGGCGATCGCGATGCCCGCCGCCCCCGCGCCGTTGATGACGACGCGCACCTCTTCGAGCCTCTTTTTTACGACTTTGAGGGCGTTGAGGAGCGCCGCCGCCACGACGATCGCCGTCCCGTGCTGATCGTCGTGAAAGACGGGAATATCGAGGTCTGAAATGAGCCGCCGCTCGATCTCGAAACAGCGGGGCGCGGCGATGTCTTCAAGGTTGATCCCGCCGAAGGAGCCCGCGAGCAGTTCGATCGTGCGGACGATCTCGTCTACGTCCTTGGAGCGGATACAGAGCGGGATCGCGTCTACGCCGCCGAACGCCTTGAAGAGGGCGCACTTGCCCTCCATGACGGGCATGCCCGCCTCGGGACCGATGTCCCCGAGCCCCAAAACGGCAGTCCCGTCTGTGATGACGGGCACGGTATTCCAGCGGCGGGTGAGCTCGAAACTCTTTTCCGCGTCCTTCTGGATGGCGAGGCAGGGCTCCGCAACGCCGGGCGTGTAGGCGAGAGCGAGCTTTTCGCGGCTGTCCACCTCCACGCGGGGAACGACTTCGATCTTGCCCCGCCACTCGGCATGCTTTTTCAGCGATTCTTTCCGATAATCCATACGCGGCTCCTTTTCTTTTGCCTTGGTCCGACCGACTGTCATTATAGCCCCAAACGGTGCGCGCCGTCAAGCGTTTCCCCGCTATGCGCTTACCGCGTCACGAAAAACAGCCCTCTGCGTTTACAATGTCGAGAAGGAGTTCGATCTGCAAGTAGCGCAGATCTTTTGCGAAGAGGATCCCGTCCGCGAGCTCGCTCCCCCTGCGCTGTGCGGCGGAGAGGCGGGCGTTCCAGAGGGTGAAGAGCGGGTCGGAATTCCCCTCCCGCAGACCTTTCAGCGACTTGGCGGCTCCGCGCACCGCCGCCCGCGCCTCTTCCTGCGAGCAGTCCGCCCGTTCGAGCCCGTTCGCCGTATCGTACAGAATGCGCGCGCAGGTCTCCGCCGTTTCGAGGTTCCCCTCCACGCGTCCTTTGAGCGCGGCGGACTTCCCCACGAGGCGGAAATCGGCGGATTTCAGGGTGAGGATCCGCGTCTGCGTCCCCTTTTCCGCCATGGCGTTTTGAATGCGTTCGGCGTCCGTCTCGCGGAAATAACAGGCGATCGCGATGCAGTTCTCCCCGTTCTGCACGAGGGGAAACCCCGCCCCGCCCGAGAGATAGACCTGCCCCGCGACGGCGGAAGCGGTCGTATCCTCGCAATCCTGCACGAGAAAGTAATATTCCCGTCCGAGGCAAATTCTCGCTTCGTCTCTTCCGTACCACCAAAAGATGCCGACAAACAGCCCTGCTGTCAGCAAAAAGACCGCAACGGCGGCGAGAAATGCCGATACGCTGCGGCATCCGTTCCGAAAAGCGCCCATACCCCATTTTATGCGGAGCCGCGCGGCGATTATCACGCCGCGCGGCTCTGTACGGTCAGGAACGCGTTCTCTTTCTCAAAATGTCTCCCTCTTGCAGGGGATAGGGGCAGGAGAAGGAATAATTCGCCTGTACGAGCTTGGCGTCTTCGCAGGGGTTCCCCTCCCCGTCGCACAGGTCGGTCACGACGAATTCCTTGCCGAAATCCTCGTTCGGGGAGAGAATTTCGAGCCTGTCGCCCTCGCGGAAACGGTTGCGCATTTCGACGAGGACGCGCCCCCCTCCTCCGCCGAGGACGTTGGCGATATAGGTGCATTTCCCGTCTGAGGGAGCGTTGTCATAGTCCTCCGTTCCGCTGTTTGCGCCGAGCGCATACGCGGTGGTAAAGGCGCGGCGGGCGGCGCAGTTGAGCTCTTCGCCCAAAGCCTCGCTGTAACCGCCGTCGAGAATGCGGCGGTATGCGCCCACAACGGTGGCAAGGTAATATTCGCTCTTCATTCTGCCCTCGATCTTGAAGGAGCACACCCCCGCTTTTTCGAGCTCGGGCAGATAGCGGCTCATGTTGAGGTCGCGGCTGTTGAGGATGTACGCCCCCCTCCCGTCCTCTTCGAGGTCGTACCACTCCTTTTTGCCGCTCTCCGCGCTCTGAATGCGGTAACGCCAGCGGCACGCCTGTACGCACTCGCCGCGGTTGCTCTGCCTGCCGTCGAGATAGTCCGAAAGCAGGCACCTGCCGCTGTAAGAGATACACATCGCGCCGTGGACGAAGGCTTCGAGCTCCAATGCGGGCACATGGGCGTGGATTTCGGCGATCTCCCCGAGGGAGAGCTCGCGGGCGAGGACGACGCGGGTCGCGCCGAGGTCGCGGTACATGGCGGCAGTCTCGCGGTTGAGGGTATTCGCCTGTGTGGAGATATGCACGGGGAGCGCGGGGGCGACCTTCCTGCACAGCCCGAGCGCCCCGAGGTCGGAGACGAGCACGCCGTCCGCGTTCAGCTCCCCGAGGAGGCGGAAATGGCGTTCGAGTTCGGCAAGGTCGCCGTTCCGCGCGAAAATATTGGCGCAGACGTACGCCTTTTTGCCGCGCGCACGGACATAGGCGAGCGCTTCCGCAAGCTCATCGTCGGTGAAATTCTCCGAAAAAGAGCGCAAAGAAAACGCCTTGCCGCCGAGATAGACGGCATCTGCGCCGTAGTAGAGCGCGATCTTGAGTTTTCGGAAGTTGCCCGCGGGCGCCAAGAGTTCCGCCTTCACCGCTTTTCCCCCGTTAGAGTTTTTTGCTCACGGCGAGCCCTTCGCCGCATTCGTAGATCGTCGTTTGAAGGCACGGATCGCCTTCGAGCGCGGAGAGATAGGCGCGGAGATGTTCCGCGAGCATCCGCCTCTTTTTGGGCGGTTCCCCGCGCACCCAGCCGAAGAGGAGCACGTCGTCCGAAAGGAGCAGACCGCCCCGCTTTAAGAGCCGCTTGCACTCGGGCAAATAGCGCAAATACTGCGCCTTGGGTCCGTCCAAAAAAACAAGTTCGTACTCCCCGCAAAGCAGGGGCAGAATTTCGCCCGCGTCCCCTTCGTAGAGGGTCGCACGCTCGGAAAATGCAAACCGTATGAAGTTTTGCCGTGCCCGAGCCGCCCGATCGGGGTCGAGCTCTATGCCCGTATAGCGCGCTCCGCAGACGGAGAGCATGGCGCATGCCGTGAGCCCTTCCGCTGCCCCGATCTCCAGAATGCGGGTGGGAGAGAGCTCCTTGCAAAGGGCGAGGATGCGGGAAAGCGTCTCGTCCGCGCACGTCGGGTCGCGCCCCTTTTTCGCCTCCTCCCGCAGGGAGAGGAGCGCAGGGCTCAGTTCCATTCGACGCCGCTCGCGGCGGCTCGCTCTTCATAGACTTTCCCTAAAATGCGCCCGACGACGGGGAAGGGAGAATTGACCGCGGCGGGCGGAAGAGGCTCGCTGTTGTTCGTGCTGAAAATGCGGTGGAAGATCGCCGTGAGCACTTCGATCTGCTCCCTGTAAATTTCGGCGTGCGCACAGTCGGTGCGGAATTCCTCGAACTCCGTGCGGGCAGACGCAACGTCTCCCTCGTCGAGCTTGATGAGAATGTAAATGTAAGCCGTCATATACTTCCAGCCCTTGCCGCCATTGTGGCGCAGACGGTCGATATACCGCTTTGCGGTGGGCAGATCGTCGAGGGCGGTGTTGACGCGGACGTAGCGGAGGAGGGCGACGACGCGCACGAGGAAGAAAAAGGGGCTCTTCATCTTCTTTTCGATGAGGGCGCGCTCCTCTTCGTACCGCTTTTCCTCGCAGAGCTTGCCGCATTTTATGTTGAGATTATCTTGCATGACGGTCTTGGCGAAAACGAGCAGCACGAACACGGCGAAGGCGAGAAGAAACGCGCCGCAGACGATGTAACCCGTTTCGTTCCGCACGGCAAGGACAAAGATGCCGAACGCGAGGAAGATCGCCGCACAGATCGGCAAGCTGATGTAGACAAACAAATTGCGTTTCATGATTTTCTCCTCCTTTTACGGCGAAATCGCATACGGGTCGCAAAAACGCCCCCTATACGTCTAAGATAACGGGAATGATCATGGGGGATTGCTTCGTCTTTTTGAAGAGATAGTTCTTCATCGCGCGCTTGATGTTCGCGCCGAGTTCTTCCTTGGAGAGTTTCGCGCCGCTGCTCTCGATGACTTTTTGCACAACATCTTGCAGATCGCGCATATATTCGCGCTCGTCCGAGAAGACGAACCCGCGGCTCTCGATGAGCGGCTCGGAGAGCACATACCCCTTGGAGAGGGCGACCGTCACGATAAAGACGCCTTCGCTCGACATGCGGATGCGGTCTTTGAGTACCTCGCCCGTGGAATCTTCGTACCCCTCGCCGTCGATGAGGCGGGAGCCCGCGGGGAAACTCTCCCCCTGCGTGAGGGTCTCGTCCGTCACCTCGGCGCAGGCGCCGATGTCGGGGATAAAGATGCGCTCGGGGCGCATTCCGAGCTCCTCGGCGAGCAGGGCATGGCGCTTTAAGTGGCGGTATTCCCCGTGCACGGGGATAAAGAATTTGGGTTTGAGAAGCCCGTGCATGATCTTGTGTTCCTCCTGGCAGGCGTGCCCCGAAACATGGATCTTTTCGAGGCTCTCGTAAACGACGTTCGCGCCCAACTTGAAGAGGTTGTTGATGACCCTGTAGATCATGCGTTCGTTGCCGGGAATGGGGCTCGCGGAGATGATGATCGTGTCGTTCTTCCCGATCGCGATCTTGTTGAATTCGCCCGAAGCCATGCGGGTGAGCGCGCTCATGGGCTCTCCCTGCGACCCCGTGGAGACGATGACGATCTCGCGGTCGTAGAAATTTTTCACCTTCTCAACGTCCACGAGCACGCCCTCGGGAATGGAGAGCTCCCCTATTTTGACCGCCGCGTCCACGACGTTGAGCATGCTCCTGCCCGAGAGGGCGACCTTGCGGCGGAACTTCACCGCGATGTCGATGATCTGCTGCAAACGGTGCACGTTCGAGGCAAAGGTCGCGATGATGAGACGGCGATCGGCATTCTCCGAAAAGAGATGTTCGAGCGTGGTGCCCACGACCGTCTCGCTCATGGTGTAGCCGGGGCGCTCGATGTTCGTCGATTCGCCGAGATAGAGGAGGACTCCCCTCTGGCCGTATTCGGCGATCTCGGAAAGGTCGATGGGTCTGCCCGAAA
>CANRCY010000006.1 GCA_947629225.1 uncultured Clostridia bacterium
CTTTGAGGGCGGGCGCGTCGTTGATGCCGTCCCCCACCATCGCGACGTAACGGTTTGCCCGCTTTGCGGCGCGGAGTTCCTTTTTCGCCTTCTCGTTCTCCTCCCGCGCCTCGCGTACATAGCGGAGTTTATCCTCGGGAAGAAGTTCGGCTAAGAGGCACGCGTCATCGGGCGGGAAACCCGCCTCTCTTGCGATATAGCTCGCCACGGCTTGGTTGTCCCCCGTGAGCATGACGGGCAGGCACCCCATTCGGGCGAGTTCGCCGACCGCCTCTCTGCTCCCCTCCTTTAAGGTATCGGCAAGGGCGAAGAGGGCGAGCGCTTCCTTCCCGTCGGAGAGGAAGAGCGCCGTTTTGCCCTCCCTTGTGAGCCGTTCAAACGTTTCGAGCCGTTCGGCAAACTTTACCCCCCTTGCCTGCATGAGGGTCTCGTTGCCGAGGAAATAGGTCTTTCCGTTCACCTTCCCGACTGCGCCCTGCCCCGTGACATACTCCACACTCTCTGCCTCGTAGCCCTCTCCCGCGAACTCCACGATGCACCGCGCGAGGGGATGGTTGAGCTTTTTTTCCAAACCGTATGCGATCTTCTTCGCCTCTTCGTCCCCTTCGAAATAGACGACCTTGGGCTTTCCCTCGGTGATCGTCGCCGTTTTGTCGAGCATGACCTCGTGCACCGTCGCCATTTTCTGCAACGCTTCGGCATTCTTATAGAGAATCCCGAGCGCCGCGCCTCTGCCCGTCGCCGCCATGATGGCGACGGGGGTCGCAAGCCCGAGCGCACACGGGCAGGAGATGACGAGCACGCTCACCCCGTAATTGATCGCCTGTGCGAAGTCGCGCGTGACCGCAATCCAAATCATGAAGGTGACGAGCGCGATGAGGCAGACGGCGGGAACGAAGACAGCCGAAACTTTATCGGCAAGTTTCTGAATGGGCGCTTTGCTCGCGCCCGCCTCTTTGACCATGCGGATAACGCCCGCGAGCATGGTATCTTCGCCCACTTTTTCCGCCCTGATCTTGAGGAATCCGCCCGTGACGATAGAAGCGCTCATCGCCCTGCTCCCCTCTGTCAGCTCGACGGGCAAACTCTCGCCCGTGATCGCCGACTGGTCGGCAAAGGCTTGCCCTTGGGAGACGATCCCGTCCACGGCGACCGACTCCCCCTGCCGCACGATCACAAGGTCGCCGACTTGCACGTCGGAGAGGGAAATTTTCTCCTCTTTCCCCTCCCGTTCCACCGTGACGACGTCGGGCGCGAGGGACATGAGTTTCTCGATTTCGCGACCCGTTTTGCGTTTTGAGCGGTCTTCGAGCCATTTTCCGAGGCAGACGAGGGTGCAGATCATCGCCGCCGATTCGAAGAAGAGGTGCCCGTGTCCCCCGCCCGTTGCGCCCGAAATGAGCACGATCAAGCTGTAAAGATAGGACGCGCCGCTTCCCACCGTGATGAGGGTATCCATATTGGGGACGAGCTTGAAGATCGCGCGCACGCCGCTCGTGAAAAACGGGTAATTGATGGCGAGAATGGCGGTAGTAAGCCCGATCTGGAAACCGTAGTTCCACCACCCGTGCGGCACGGGCAGATGTAATTTGTCCTCCATGGAGAGCCCCATGGAGAGGTACATGAGGGGCAAAAGCAATACGGCAGAGAGCAAGAACCGCACCAAGAGCGGGCTGACGCTCCTCTTTTTTTGGGGCGCTTTGCCATAGTCATACGCGCCGTAGCCGAGCGAAAAGACGGCGCTCTTGATCTTTTCGTCGCCCAAAAGGGCGTCGTCGAATTCCACGTCCATGCACTCGCCCATGAGAGAGACGGCGCAAGACTGCACTCCGCCGAGCTTTTTTACCGTGCGTTCGATGCCCGAAGCGCACGCCGCGCAGGTCATCCCCGTGATGCTGTATTTTTTCTTCATATCATTGGAACCGTTTGAAGAGGTCAACCACCTCGTCTACAACGGCAAGATTCCCCTCCTTGATGTTTTCGATGAGGCAGGAGTGCATGTGGCTCTCCAAAAGAACGCCCGCAAGGCTCTTCACCGACTTGTCGATGGCGGCAAGCTGGATGAGCACGTCGTCGCAATAGCGGTCTTCCTCGATCATCTTTTTAACGCCGCCGATCTGCCCCGCAATGCGGTTGAGACGGGCGACGATCTTCTTTTTCTCCTCTTCCGTGCGGACTTTTGTCCTTGTCTTCGAGCAGCAATTTTCCATAGCGTTCATCCTTATCTTATGATATGCAATACCCCAAGGGGGTATACACAGTATATACCTCCTCGGGGTATCTTGTCAACTGTTTTCCAAAAAAAATTCCCCTTTCGGGGAAAATTTTTATTCCACCTTTTCGAACTCGCTCTTTCCCATGCCGCAAATGGGGCAGAGCCAATCGTCGGGGAGTTCTTCGAAGGGAGTGTCGCCGTCGTACACATACCCGCAGACTTTGCACACCCACTTTTCGCGTTTTTTCGCCGGGACCTCTTTCCCGTCCGCGCCGACCTTGCGGAAAAACTCTTTCCCCATGCCGCAGAGCGGACAGACCCAATCGTCGGGAAGTTCCTCGAAGGGAACGTCGCCGCTGTATTCATAACTGCAAATGCTACAAACGTACTTTGCTTCCTCTTTGGGCTCTTCCGCGACGTAGGTGGGCGCCTTTGCCGACGTTTTGCCCTTTAAGACCTTGTGGTAGTAGGCGTACGTCATGGGCGTGCCCTTGCGCACGTTCTCCGCTTCGAGCACCTCGCCGAGAAACACGGTGTGCGTGCTCGTCTCCATACTGCCGACGACCTTGCAGGAAAAGTAGCAGAGCCCGCCGTCGGGAACGGGGAGTTTTCCGCGCACGGAATAGGGAGTGCCGTCGAACTTGTCCACCTTTTCGCCGCTCATAAAGCCGAACTTGCCGATGAGCCGCGGGTCGGAGTCCTCCGCAAGGACGACCATGGCGAAATAGCCGCAGTCTTTGATGCACTTATGGGTATAGTTTTCGCGGTTGATGCTGACCGCGATCGTGGCGGGGTTCGCCGTGATCTGCATGGCGCTGTTGGCGACGCAACCCGTGGGACGACCGTTATCCCAAGTGGTGCACAGATACACTCCGTACGATAGATTGAAAAAAGCAGTGTTATCCATAACTGTTCACGAAAAAACGTGCTCCGCAATCTTTTTCCGTGAAATCCTCCTTGACGATTTGACTTTATTATTTGCCTTCGGAAGGACAATTAAAAGCGCGCAAGCGTCATTCCGAGCCGTACAAAAAAGAACGAAGTCCGAATAGTGGCTCTCCGAGGGAATCTTGCTACGTCCAAGTGCGTTTTAACCAAACCCGAACGCAACAAGATGCCTTCGCGGACTTTCTTCCGCGGACTGCGTACGCACGTTTCGGCTCAGCATGACGCGGAGCGGTATCGCCCCACGCACGCGTCTTTCCGCCCCGCAAGAGCGTCACTCCGAGGCGACTACTCCCTCAGTCCAAAATCTTACATAAAGTCAAAAAGCGGGCTTAATGGTTTAAGTCCGCTTTCGTGTTCGAAAAAAAACTCAGTCTTTCTTTTCTTCTTTCTGAGCGACGACTTCCTGTCCGTCGTAGTAGCCGCAATTCTTGCAGACTCTGTGCGCGACTTTCAGTTCGTGGCAATGCGGGCACTCGACGAGCGCGGGCACCGTTGCCTTATAGTTCGCGAACCGCTTGTTCGTTCTGCTCTTCGATTGTTTTCCCTTGGGAACTGCCATTATCTCACCTCTTTCCTTATTCTTCTTTGTATTCGGGTGCGGCGCATGTTTCGCTGCAAACGAGCCGCGCGGGCATTAAAAAGATCAAACTGTCGCGCAGAAACTCGCCGAAGTCGATGACGCCGTTCGAATAGGAGTAGTCCTCTTCGTCCGCGCCGTGCGGGACGAAATATCCCTCCGCCTTGCCGCAAACGCGCTGCTCCGTTTCTTTGAGACACCGCGAGCAACTGCCTTTGAGCGTAAACGCGAGGCTGCCCTCGATCTCGACCGAATCGTCCTCCAAAATTTCGTAATGGAGGTTTGCCTCCACGGGCGAGGAGATGCAAACGAGCGGGATTTCCACGAGCGAAGGGTCGGCTTCGAAGGTGAAAGAAAGGTCTCCCGCGTACTTTTTTTCCGCATTGGCTCTGCGGACGTCGAGTTTCGGCACCATTGACTTAAAAAGTATATTATTTTTCGGAAGGTTTGTCAATCGCTTTTCGCTACGAATTGCAATTTTTCCGAAAAATCACAGGAGCGCCGCCGTCTCGCGCGCGATGACCAGCTCTTCGTTTGTGGGAATGACGAGGATCTTCACCCGCGAACCCTCCGCGGAAACGTCGTGGATCGCCCCGTCGTTCTTATAGTCGTTCTTCTTCTCGTCGAGGACGATTCCGAAGGCTTGCATATTCTCGCAGATGGCTTTACGGACGGAGACGGTATTCTCGCCCACGCCCGCGGTAAACACGAGCACGTCGAGCCCGCCGAGCGCCGCCATGTATGCGCCGACGTATTTCTTGCAGGAATAGTTGAACATATCGAGGGCAAGACGGGCGCGGTCGTTCCCCCCCTCCGCCGCGGCGCAGAGGTCGCGGAAGTCGGAAGAGACGCCCGAAACGCCGAGCATGCCGCACTTTTTGTTGAGATAGGTGAGCCCCTCTTCCATCGTCATGCCCTTTTTGCGGCACAGGAATTCTGCCGCGGCGTAGTCGATGTCGCCGCTGCGGGTGCCCATGGGCACGCCCGCCAAGGGGGTGAACCCCATGGACGTATCGATGCACTTTCCGCCCTTGACTGCGGAAATGGACGAGCCGTTCCCCAAATGGCAGGTGATGATCTTGAGCTCTTCGATGTTTCTGCCGAGGTACTCAGCCGCCGCCTGCGAAACGAACTTGTGCGACGTGCCGTGCGCGCCGTAGCGGCGGACCTTGTACTTTTGATAATCCTCATAGTCGATGGCATAGAGATGCGCATAGTCGGGCATGGTGGCGTGGAAGGACGTATCGAACACGAGCGCCATTTTCTTGTCGGGCATTACGGCGCGGCAAGCGTTTACGCCGAGGATCGCCGCGGGGTTGTGCAGGGGCGCGAGCTCTTTGATGACTTCCATCGTCTCCATCACTTCGTCGGTGACGAGGGTCGTCTTCGTGAAGGCTTCGCCCGAGGCGACGACGCGGTGCCCCACGGCGTCGATCTCGTCCATGCTCCCGATGACGCCCGCCTTTTTGTCGACGAGTTCTTTGAGGACGAGGGAGATCGCCACGGTATGGTCGGGAAGGTCCTGTTCGATGACGAACGTTTCGCCATGCGCTTTATGGGTGAGCTTGCCGCCCTCGATCCCGATGCGTTCGCACCCGCCCTTTGCGAGGACGCTCTCCGTCTCCATGTCGATCAGCTGGTATTTGAGCGAGGAACTCCCCGCATTGATGACTAAAATTTTCATAAATTTACCTCGTATTTATAATCTTGCGCGAGAAGAACCACGCTTCTTCGCTGCGCGACCCAATTTGCCGCACACTTACGGCTTAGTGTCCGATGAAACGAACGAGAGGACGAGCGGGTTAAGACGTAAAAGCCCGTTTCCTCGCACGATTCTTTTCCGAAGTGACACCCCCTCACCGCCTTCGGCGGAGCTTTCTCGCACGGGTAGAACCCCGTGCTCGGTCACCGTTCGCGCGACAAATGCGCTCACTCATGTCGCATTGCGCCAACGGTTATCAACCGTTGGCAGAATGCAATGCTCCACCCTTTCAGGGACAGCAAGACTTGGCGCCCCTTGCAGGGGAGCTGTCACGAACGCAGTGAGTGACTGAGGGGTTTCGAAAACCCTTTCGGCATTCGCTCCGCTCATGCCACTTTCCCTTTCAGGGACAGCAAGCGCCTCGGTCGGTATGACATCGAGGAAAAGAATCGTGCGAATATAATCCCCTTGCCTTAGGCGGAATTCACTTCCGCCGTGGGCGACCCAATTTGCCGCACACTTACGGCTTAGTGTCCGATGAAACGAACGAGAGGACGAGCGGGTTAAAACGCGTGCGCAAGTTTCCTCGCACGATTCTTTTCGAAGTGACACCCCCTCACCGCCTTCGGCGGAGCTCCCCCTCAAGGGGGAGCCGAGGGGTGGAACGAGCAAAGAATCGTGCGAAAACCTTACCGTGTCTGCAATGCCGTAATGGCGACCGCGCAGACGATGTCGTCCGCCTTGCACCCGCGCGAAAGGTCGTTGAGGGGCTTTGCAAAGCCCTGGCAGATGGGACCGATCGCCTGGAATCCGCCGAGGCGCTCTGCGATCTTGTAGCCGATGTTGCCCGCTTGCAGATCGGGGAAGATGAACACGTTCGCATGCCCCGCGACTTCGTCCCCGGGCGCTTTGAGCGCCGCAACTTCGGGCACGATCGCCGCGTCGAATTGGAGCTCTCCCGAAATTTTGAGGTCGGGAGCCTTCTCTTTTGCGATACGGGTCGCCTCCTGCACGAGGTTGACAAGGTCGTGTTTTGCGCTTCCCATCGTCGAGAAGGAGAGCATGGCGACCTTGGGGTCGAGCCCCGCGATCTCGGACGCGCTCTTTGCGGTCGCGATGGCGCAGTCGGCAAGCCCTTCCGCCGTATAGGTGGGGTTGAGCCCGCAGTCCGCGAACACGAGTTTGCCGTCGGGCACATATTTGTTCCCGCCCGCGGGAGCGACCATGAGGTTAAAGCTCGAAACGGCGGAGACCCCCGGCGCAGTCTTGATGATCTGGAGCCCGGGGCGCAGGGTATTTGCGGTGGAATGGCATGCGCCCGAGACGAGCCCGTCCACATCGCCCGCTTTGAGCATGAGCGCGCCGTAGAAGGTGGAGTCCTTTGCCTGCTCTTTCGCCTGTTCTTCGGTCATGCCCTTTGCCTTTCTCAGTTCATAGAGCAGATTTGCATATTCGTCGAGGCGGTTGGAGGTAGCGGGGTCGATGATGTCGATATAGCTCAGATCGACGTTGGGATTGTTTGCCTTGATCTCCTCTTCTTTGCCGAGCAGAACGATGCGCGCGATCTTTTCCCGCGTGCAGATGGCGGCGGCTTCGACGACTCTTCTGTCTTCCCCCTCGCAAAGGACGATCTTCTTATAGATCCCCTTTGCCTTGTTCTTGATCTCCTCTACGATCGTGCCGCTTTCGTTGATCTTTCTGCCGAGATCTTTCAGCTTGTCCATAAATGCCATAATAATTCTCCGTTGAATTGCTTTATTTTTCCGTCCGCATTGTGTATAATAGCGTTGGGAAATTTTACCCGTCCATTATACACCATTCACGGGAAATTGTAAAGGACAAGACGGAAAAAAGATGAAATTTTGTGCAGTCATTTGCGAGTATAACCCCTTTCACAACGGGCACAAGTACCAATTCGAGCAAATCCGCAAGCTGAGCGGCTGCGAAAAGCTCCTCTGCCTTATGAGCGGCAACTTCACCCAGCGGGGGGACGTCGCCGTTCTGCCCAAGACGGTGCGGGCGCGGGAAGCGGTGGAATGCGGCGCGGACGTCGTTCTGGAATTGCCCGCGGCGTTTGCCGTCTCCCCCGCGGAGCTCTTCGCGGGCGGCGCGGTGCATATCCTCTCCTCTCTGCCCGACGTAAAGGCGCTCGCCTTCGGGTGCGAGAGCGGGGAAAAGGAAGATTTTCTGCGGGCGGCGCGGGCGACCCTCTCCGAGGACAAGCTCTTTAAGGCTTCGCTCAAAGAGAACATGAAGGACGGCACTTCCTACGTCAAGGCGCGCACCAAGACCGTGCTCGCCCTCAACGACGACGTGGACGAAGCGCTCCTCACTTCTCCCAACAACATTTTGGGAGTGGAATACTGCCGCGCCCTGCTCGCCGCGGGGGCGAAGATCGAGCCCATTCCCATTCCGCGGGTGGGCGGCGGATATGCGGACGTCGCCCTCTTCAAGAATTTTTCCTCGGCAACGGCGCTCCGCGCCGCCCTCAAAGACGGGAGCAAGAAAACGGCAAAGCTCTTAAAGGGCAATCTGCCCGCGACCGTGCTCCGCGACCTTAAAAACTACCGCGAACCGCCCTACAAAGAGGCGGCGATGTGCGCGCTTTTGCGGGCGGAGCCCGAGCAGGTGATGAAGTGCCCCGACTGTTCCGAGGGGCTCGAAAACCGCCTGCGCGCCATGGCGAAGAGCAACCCGAGCTACGACGCGGCGCTCGGGAAAGTCGTCTCGAAACGGTACACCCTCTCGCGGCTCAAACGCATTTTGCTCCAAAACTTTCTCGGCGTGGGGCGGAAGGAGACGAAAAGCTGGCTCGAATCTCCCCTCTATTGCAAGGTACTCGCGATCGCCCGCAAGGACATGCCCGAGATGCTCGCTTCCCTCAACCGCGGGAAGTACCCCGTGATCATGCGCAAGAGCGACGCGGGGGCTTTGAAAAAGGAAGCCCTCTCCTGCTTCGAAACGGACGTGCGCGCGGGCGAGCTCTACGGCGTTCTGACGGGCGAACACATCAACGAATACGAGAGCGCGATCGTGTGACCGCGCACGCAAAATCGGGCGGCTTCCCGCGGGAAGCCGCCCGATTTTTATCTTTTAATTATTCCTCTTCTCCGCCGAAATCGAGCGTGGAGTAGTTGTTCATGAACAGTGCGAGACTCCTCATCTCGTCGCCGTGGCTGAGGCAGGTGACGGTAAAGCCCGATTTGTTCTGATCGTTGAGCCATGCGGGACGGACTACACCGTAGTAGGTCGCTTGCAGTCCCGTTGCGACGGTCGGGATCGCGTTCAGATTGATGAAACTGAGTTTGATGTACCCTCTGCCGTACATGAGCCATGTGCCGATCTGCTTGCCCTGATAGCTGATCTTGCCGTCCTCGGAGAGGACAACGTCCACGGAGACGGAAGCGGTCGCCGAGGCGTGCGTGCCGTTTTCGAGGGCGATCATCTGGAACCTGCCGCCGTCCGTATATTTGAGGAGTTCCTCTTTCGTGACGGCGCGGTCGATCTCCTTGCCGTAACGGTTGGGGTTGATGCAGATGTCGCCGAAGCTGTTGAGATAATATTGATGGATTTGGGTCATGTAGGTGAGCCCGTCATCGGTATAGCTCGGCGTTCTCGTGATATATGCCGCGATATTCATCCCCTTGCTCGTGGTGAACAGGTCGTTGTGCCCGGGGAGAACGATGTCGGGTTCGAACACGCCGGGAGCCTTATACGACCATGTGAACGAGCCCATATACTTGTTGCCGCTGTTGGTCTTCGCGCCCGGACGGTCGTTGTAAATGCCCGTGCCGCCCGTCGAGGTATATCTTCCCATGGGATTTTCGCTTCTGCCGCCCCACATCTGATAGGCGACTTCGAGCCCGTTATAGGAGTGCATGGAATAGTAAAAGGTCTTGCCTTCTTCGAGAACGGCGCCCGTTTCATCGGAGACGGTGACGTTATCGTGGCGGGCGATGACGGGAGCTTCCATCGCGCCCTGCGAGATCATCGTGCCGTAGAATTCGTGCGTGACTTCCTCGCCGTCCGAATATTGGGTGTAAATGCCGCTCGCTTCCAGACTGTACGTTCTGATCTGTTGCCAATCGAGGAAGACGCCGTCCTGATAGACCCCGTCCTTTCTCAGCCCCGTTTCGGGATCGAGTTCGAGCATCCAGTTGCCCGTGCCGAAGGAGCCGTACGCCATATACATCCTTCCGTCGGGAGAATAGATGATCTGCGGGTCGATGGAGTTCACGTCGATGTCGCCGTTCTTTGTCGGGATATACGACTGCATGAGCACGCCCTGATAGCGGAAGGAGCCCGCCTCCAAGGAATTCGATTTGAAGAGCACGATGCAAGCGGGGTTGTAACCTACGCTGTTATCGGGATTGGGTGCGGGGAACGCGGCGTCGAGCGTACAGCAGGTATAGAGCCAATAGCCGCCGTTCGCCGCGGGCACGATGTCGGGCGCCCACCAGGAAATCCCCCCTCTCGAATTGGGTTGGGAAATCCAGGTGTCGATGGCGTTCATCGCGGTATCGCTCCTCGTCGCCTTGCCGACATATTCCCAATGGATGAGGTCGGTGGAGCGGTGGATGTCGTTGCCCGTTCTCCAACCCGTGGAGAAGATGTAGTACGCGGGCATGCCGTTTTCGACCACTTCGATGAGGGAAGGATCGTGCGTGCCGCCGAGCGTCTTGCTGCCGTTCAGATCGACTTCCAGCTTGTTCCCCGTCAGTTGGTTGCCGGGGTCGGTCGTGTATGCGGGAACGACTTCGACACTGAACGTCGACCCGTTCTTCATCGAAAAGACCGCAGTTCCCGCGCTCTTGGCGGTAACGACGCCCTTTTCATACGAAACGACCGTACCTTCGGCGACTTCGTTCCCGTCGATCCCGTACTCGGTGCGGGACGTTGCGCCTTTCAGCGCACAGGTGGTATCTTCCTCGGCGATCGCAATGCCGTCGTCGGGAAGGTTATCGTAGCAGATGCGGGCTCCCGTGCGTCCGTCGCCTTTCCCGCCGCAACCGGAAAGGAGCGGAAGGACCATTGCAAAGCCGAGCGAAACCGCCAGAATGCCCTGTAACTTCTTCATTATTTCTTTCCCCCTAAATAAAGTTTCCTTTATTTTACCATATTTTCCCCGCCATTGCAAGGGTTGACCCGAAATTCTTTGGATTTTTTCTTTTTCGGAGAAATTCTCCGTCTTTTAATCGGCTTTTCACGAAACGGACATAATCGGGTGGTACAGTAAAGGCACGAAAACAGCTTGCACGCACTCCACAATTTTTTCATATTCTCTCAGAAAAGCGCCGCCCGTTACCGAGCGGCGCTTTTCTGTCTCTTGGCTGCCCCTTGAGGGGGAGCTGTCACGCGTTCTTGCGTGACTGAGGGGGTGTCACGCGGCGGTGGGGGGTGATATGAGAATTGCCCCCACCGTCCTTAACTTTCTTTTTTCCAGACGACGGGCGTTTTGCCGTCCTTTTCGTCGTAGTGCCAATAATCGCCCTCGTTCTCTTCGGGCATGCGGTCGGCATAGTAGTAGACCTTTGCGTCGTTGAACACTTCGCCCGCGTTGCTCTTATCCAACGCCGCCCATTGCTCTGCATTGCCTTTGAAGTAGATCGAATCGAAGACGGTGCAACCGCTGAAAACATTACTTCCGATAGATGTGATCCCGCTCGGGAGAACAATGTACTTTAAGGAAGTACAATCGTTAAATATTCCTATGCCCATAGCCGTCACTCCGCTCGGAATTTCGATATACTCCAAAGCTTGGCACTTCCAAAATGCGGAATCTCCAATGCTTGTTACATTTGGCATTTCCACGCTTTGCAACGAAGTGCAACCACTGAAAGTATAGTTGCCGATCGTCTGAACTTGCGGCATTTCAACATGTTGTAATCTTGTGCAGTTTTCAAATACACTCCCCATTATGATCAGCTTATCTCCGTGCCAGGAAGATTCTCCAATCAAAGTTACCTGCGGCATTGTAACCGTCAATAGATTTGAACAGTCGGAAAAAGCAGCGTATCCAATAGACGTCACTTGCGGCATTTCCACATTCGTCAAAGAGGTACAAGCATGAAAAACATTGGCTCCAATCGAAGTGACTTGTGGCATATTGATCTTAGATAAATTTGTACAACCTAAAAATATAAAGTAGTTATCAAGGCTGCTTACTCGCGGGATTTCTACAGTTCTCAACGCAGTGCAACCTGCGAAAGCATTTTTCCCAAGCGTCGTTACCTGCGGCAGTTCCGCAACCATTAAAGAACGACAACCGTAAAACGCTTCCTCGCCGATTTCCGTTACATTCGACATTTCTACACTTGTCAAAGCGATACAACATGCTTCGCTGTGCTCGCTATAATTCCCACTACTGCCAAATGCTTTTGCTCCAACGGTTTTCACTTGCGGCATTGTTACGGTTTCCAAAGATGTACAGCCCAAAAATGCGGAGTTGCCAAGCGTCGTTACTTGCGGCATTTCAACGGCTTCCAAAGACGTACACCAGGAAAACGCGGAGTCGCCGATCGTGGTTACTTGCGGCATTGCTACATTTCTCAATGCAGTACAACCGCTGAAAGCGGAATTTCCGACCGAGCGCGCGTTCACTGCCTCTACAGCAGTCAAATTTTGGCATCTATCAAAGGCAGAAGCACGGATCTCCGTTATGCCGTCGGGAAGATGTACCTGTTTGAATTGATAAAAATCGCTATAGCTATCCTTCTCGAAAGCATTTTCCGATATGATCGTTACGGGCTTATTATCATGCACGGCAGGAATGAACAGTTCCTCGGTCTCCGAATCCATCGTGCCCGCGGACACGCGGTACGATGTTCCCTGCACGAGCGAATATTCCAGCCCTTCCGTTTCATAGACCGCATGGACTTCCATGTCCCGCGTAATATTTGTAAAATCGGTCACGTCCCAAGTTCCGATATTTCCTATCTTTTCGGGAACAGCGGGAATGTCGGTGAGCGTTTTCCCTTTGAATACGCGGCGCACGATGTCCTCCGCTCCGTCCGCCTTAAAGGTAACGGTATAGACCGTGAGATTGCCGTTTACGAGGTCTGCGATCCACTCTTCCTCGCTTCCCTCATAGAAAGGATAATATTTTTTGAACAGTTCATACGCGGAAAGCCCGTCTTTGCCGTCCTGTCCGTCCTGTCCGTCTTGTCCGTCCTTGCCGTTTTTTCCGTCAACGCCGTCCCTGCCGTTCTTTCCGTCTGCGCCGTCTTCCCCTTTCGGACCCTGCGCGCCCTGTGCGCCCGTTTCGCCTTTTTCTCCTTTCAGCCATTCGAGAAAGTCGGCTTCCGTGCCGCTGTGCCCGTTTTCCTTCCAAATGTCATACGCGCTCTTGCCGTCTTGACCGTCCTGTCCGTCTTGACCGTCTTGCCCGTCCTGTCCGTCTTTGCCGTCGACGCCGTCTTGACCGTCCTGACCGTCTTGACCGTCTTTTCCGTCAACACCGTCCCGACCGTCTTCGCCCTTCTCGCCCTTTTCTCCTTTCAGCCATTCGAGAAAGTCGCTCTCCGAGCCGCTGTGCCCGTTTTCCTTCCAAATGTCATGGGCGCTCTTGCCGTCTTCGCCGTCCTGTCCGTCCTTTCCGTCTTGTCCGTCAACGCCGTCCTTCCCCCGAATGCTTTTGAGCCATTCTTCATAGGAGAGCACGTCGTCCCCCGCGGCGGTCGCATAGGCAACGTATGCGTTGTAAACTTCCCGTTGCGACGAAGTTTCGCCGCCCGTCGTATCGGGCGTCTTTCCGCAAGCGCAGAGCAGTGCAAGGCAGAGGCACACCGCCAGCGAAAGGACCATGCCGATCAAAAACCCTCTCTTTCTCATTTTTATTTCTCCTTTTAGGGTGATATACATGGTACATTATACACATGACACGGAGAAATGTCAATATTTTACCAAGAAATATGTTTATTAAATTGTAAAAAATGGACATACTACACGATGTTGCCAAGTGCAGTCACCCCATGCCCTTGCGCCGAATATTTTATAATATTTTTAGAATTGGGTAGCCAATGGCAAGGAGGGTTTTTTATGGAGAAAGCGGACGTCATCGCAAGGATCGGCTATATTCGGGTGCGGGCGAAGCTCACCCAAAAGGCGCTCTCCTATGCGATCGGCATGAATCCGAACTACATCAACCGTTTGGAGAGCAAAAAAGATTTTTTGCCGAGCCTCGAAGTGCTCCTCAAAATCATCGAGGCGTGCCACAGCACCCCCGAGGAGTTCTTCTATCATGACGTCACGCAGTACGAAAAGGACCGAGAACTTGCCGAAAAGATCGGAAATCTCCCCGCCCATGTAAAAGAGTTCGTTTTGAGTTACGACCCCGAGCTCATGGACATGTTCACCCGCCTCAACGAGAAATTTTTGCGTCTGAAAAAAGATCACTGAAACTGCGGAGGGCGCCGCCCCGAACGGGGCGGCGCCCTCCGCATAGACGGGGCTCAGACGTTCTCCCCGCCCCGCAGATATTTTTTCGCGATCGCTTCCGCGACGCGCAGCCCGTCCGCCGCCGCAGAGGCGATCCCGCCCGCATAGCCGCAGCCCTCGCCGCAGGGATAGACTCCCCTCTTTCCGACCGCTTGAAGGTCCTCTCCCCGCAGAATGCGCACGGGCGAACTTGTGCGCGATTCGACGCCGACAAGCAACGCGTCGGGCGAAGCGAAGCCCTTTAATTTCCGCTCCATGTCGGGCAGAGCCGCCCGCATGGCGTTTACGACCGCCTCGGGCAGAAATGCGTCCATCGGGGCGAACGCCGTGCCGCGGGCATAGCTCGGGAGCACTTCCCCAAACCGCGCGCTCTCCCGCCCCGCAAGGAAATCGCCCGCGAGCTGTACGGGGGCGCGGTACTCCCCTCCCCCCGCGCGGAACGCCGCCCGTTCGAGCCGACGCTGGAATTCGACCCCCGCAAGCGGTCGGTCTCCGCCGAAGTCTTCGCGCCTTACCTGCACCACGAGCGCGGAATTTGCGTTCTTGCCGTCGCGCGCGAAGTTGCTCATGCCGTTCGTGACGACCCCGCCTTCCTCCGAAGCCGAGGGAATGACCACCCCGCCCGGGCACATGCAAAAGGTGAACGCCGCCCGCTCCGCCGCATGCGAAACGAGCTTGTAATCGGCAGGCGGAAGCAGTTTATATTGCGACCCGTATTGACTTTTTCCGATCTCTTCCTGCAAATGTTCGATGCGGACGCCCACCGCAAAATCCTTCTGTTCGATGAAAAACCCGCGGGAGAGAAGCATTTCGAAGGTATCGCGCGCGCTGTGCCCGATCGCGAGCACGAGCTCGTCCGCCTCCCTCCACGCGCCGCTTATGCAGACTTCGGAAAGAACGCCGCCGCAGAATTTCACATCGTTCAAAAGGGAGGAATAGAGGATTTCCCCTCCGTTTGACAAAATAAAGGCGCGCATATCGGCAACGACGCGGCGCAACCTGTCGCTTCCGATGTGCGGCTTGCCGAGATAGCCGATCTCCGCGGGCGCGCCGAACCTGAGAAAGGTCTCGATGACCTCGCGGTTGAAGGGGGTATTCGTCTGCGTGTTGAGTTTGCCGTCCGAAAAGGTCCCCGCTCCCCCTTCGCCGAACTGTACGTTGCTCGACGGGTCGAGAACGCCCGTCCGCAAGAACACCTCTACGTCCTTTCCGCGCTCTTCGACGGGTTTTCCCCGCTCGACGACGAGGGGCAAGACGCCGTGCTCGATCAGCCGCACCGCGCAGAAGAGCCCCGCGGGTCCCGCCCCCGCGACGACGACTTTGGGCTTTTTTACGACCTTTTCATAAGAACGGGGAGCCTCTTCGGGCGCATGGGCGGCGCATTCCACCGTATAGACCCAGCGAATGTCCGATTTTTTCCGCGCGTCCAGCGATTTTTTCAAAATTTTGAAGTGGCGCATGGGACCGCGGAACTTTTTTTCGCACAACCCTCTGAGCGCTTCTTCGGGCTGTTCGGGGGAAAGGGCGAGTTGCAAGATCATGCCAAAATTCCCTCCGCCGCGATATGCGCCGACGTAAACGCCCATTGCAGGTTATAGCCGCCGCACTCCCCGTCCACGTTGAGCATTTCGCCCGCGAAGAACAGCCCGCGGCGATAAAGGCTCTGTAAATTTTCGTCCGTCTCTCCGAGCGGAACGCCGCCCCGCGTCGCCTGCGCATACCCGAAGCCGAGCGTTCCCTTGACTTCGAGCGGAAAGGCTTTGATGAGCCGCAGAAGCTCGCCGTCGCCATTCGCCCGCTTCATGAGCGCGCGCGCAAGCCCGTTATTCAGAATGCAGAGGAGTTTTCCGTCACCCGTATTGCGTTTCAGAGCCTCTTTCAGCCGCTCCTCGTCCACGTCGGGAAGAAGGTCGATCGAGAGCCTGTCCCCCTGTTCGGCATAGGAAGAGGCGCGGAACACAGCGTCGCCCGAGACGCCGCTCTCGGTGAAGAGCACGTCTCCCCGCCCGCAAAAAAGGGTCTTTCCGCGCCGCTCGACGCGGAGCACGGCGTCCACGCGGATCCCTTTGAGCCCGCGCACCGCGGCGGGATCGCAACGCAGTTGCACCAAGACGGGAGAGCAGGGCAAAACGGTATGCCCGAAGCCCTCGGCAAGCGCAAATGCGGAGCCGTCCGTGCCGAAATTGGGCGCAGCCTTGCCGCCCGCCGCCAGAACGGCGCAGTCTCCCGTCACGCTCTGCCCGCCCGCGGAGGCATAAAACCCGCCGCGGTAGTGCAGTTCCGTCACTTGCGCGTTGAGACGGACGTCTACGCCGAGACGGGCAAGTTCGCCGCGCAGAAGGTCGGTGACGGAGGAAGCCTGCCTGCTCGCGGGATACACCCTTCCGCGCCCGTCGGGCAGGAAAATTCCGCCCATGCTCTCGAAAAAGCGCACCGTGTCCCCTTCCGAAAAGCGGGAAAGGGCGCGGGCGACCTTTGCGCGGTCGTCCGAAAAGTAGTGTTCCGCTCCCATGCGGAGATTGGTAATGTTGCCCTGTCCGTTGCCGCTTGCAGAGAGCTTTCTGCCCAGCCGTTCCCCCCGTTCGAGGAGCACGACTTCGCAACCCTTTCGGGCAAGGACGGCGGAGACGGTCATGCCCGCCGCCCCTCCGCCGATGACGAGTACTTTCATACTTTTCATGATAACGCAAACAAAAAAATTTGTCAATAGATTGACAGCCCGCCTTTTTTATGGTATAATGAGCAAAAGCGAAAAGGAGCCGAAAGCAATGTCAGCTATTGCGGAATATTTGAAAAACCATCCTGCGTTGACGGTCGTATTTGCGGTCATTCTCTTATTGATCGTCGTCTTTATCGTTTTGCTCATCGTGGAGATCGTCCGCGGCAAGAAACGCCGCCGCGGGCAGGAGACATTGCCCGCCGCAGAGGCTCTCCCCCAAGAAGGAAACGAAGCACCCGCGGAGAGCGAATCCTTCGCACAGCCCGCGCCCGCGGAGAGCGTTCAGCCCGCGCCCGAACCCGCGCCTGCGGAGAGCGTTCCACCCGAACCTGCGCCTGCGGAAAACGCTCAGCCTACGCCCGAGCCTGCGGAAGAGCCCGCGCAGAAAACGCCGCAATTTGTATTCGTTCCCGTAAAGGAACCGCGCACAACAGGGAAAAAACCTTCCGCCGTGGCGGAAGAACAGGAGGAAACCATGAAACAAGAGAAAAAGACGGATGGGAAAAAGCCGACTGCCGCTCCTGCGGCGAAGCCCGCAAAGCCCGCGAAGCCTACCAAAAAGGAAGCCGCGGGGAAGTGGGTGATCTTCGAGGAAGACAGAGGCGGATACGGCTTCAAACTCATCGCTTCCAACGGCGAAGTGATGATCAAGAGCAGCGCCCCCTATGCGAGCCTTTCAAGCGCGAAATCGGGCGTCAAGACCTATCAGGACAACATCGCGGCAGGTCGGCTCGAAGTTGTGGAGACCAAGAAGGGGAACTTCTTCGTGCAGGTGAACAACGCGAGCAAGCGTTTGCTTGCCACGAGCGCCGACTACAAGACCCGTTCTTCCTGCGAGAATGCCATGGAGTCCATCAAGCGTTGGGCGGCGACGTCGATCGTCACAGTCGAAAACGCCGACGAGGACGACAAGAAGTAAAATTCGCACCGTATTGCAAATCCCCGCCTCCGCGGGGATTTTTTGTTGCCTGCAAAGAGCGAAATCACCCCCTCCATCGGAGGGGGATTCAGGGGGTGGGCGTGTTCCCAATCCGTCATTCCGAGCGCAGTCGAGGAATGTCCGCATTCCGATAATGTCATGTTTCGACAAGCTCAACATGACGTGAATTTGTCCCCGCGCGCTTCTTTATTGTCATTTCGACCAAGCCGCGGTAGCGGCGCGTGGAGAAATCTCAACAATATTTTAATAAGGTAGAGATGTTTACTTCGCCCTACGGGCTCGTGCCGCGCTTAGAGAATCAGAACTGCGCGCGGGGCGACAAGCTCGAAATGACAATATGGAGACGTGAATTTGTCCCTTTCAACGTTAGAGTTAAGGATTGGTCGCCGAGGTTTCCACCGCGCCGTTTTTTGCAGCAAGGCATTCCTTTTCGAGATCTTCGATCAGCGTTTTGCCCTGCATCCGCACAAAGACAAACATTCCGATACACCCCGCCGCCAGCGCAAGCGCAAGCAAAAGCCAAAGGACGGAAACGGAATTGACGAAGGGAAAGTAAGAGGGAATACCGGGCAGTATGCCTTCCGAAGAAATACCCGGAAGTACGCTTCCCGGGGTTGAAGGGATAGCAGACTCTTCTTCGGCTACGTGGATTGCAAGCGAAATATTCCCGAGTAAATCATCGGCTTTCACAAGGTTTTTCATGCAAAAATAGTATCCGACGCCGAAAGCGACGATAAACGGCACCAAAATGAACACCACGATCATTTTCGTATATTGGCAAACATCTCGAATGGAACTGTTCTTTTCTTCCGAATGAGCCAGCAGAACAGCATCGCTGATTTTCCCGCGGATGGGGAGTGGGGCGCTACATTGACCCAAGAATGGCAAGAGACCCGCGAAACATAAAAAAACAATGATGAGAATAAGAAGTGTATGTGCAATATCCAATAAAAAAGGAACATTCCCGGAATCGACCGTATCTTTGGCAAAATATCCGAAAAGGAGTTTCGCTTCGTCAAATAAAGAGAAGGATTTCGAAGCAAGCTCTTCCCCTAACAGCTCCACCTTGATCCGAAAGATCGGCGCAAAGAATAAGACCACGCATGTTGCAAATACAAGAACAAGTCCGAAAAGTTCAAGCACACAAATTTTTACCGCTCGTTTCCGATATTCCTCCATCTTTCCGCAAACCTCGAAATGTTTCACCTTCGCTTCGAATTCTGCGGAATCTTCGATTGTATTTTTTTGGTTCTTTGATGAATTCAAAAAAATGAGCGGAGTTATGATCATCGTCAGACCGCATACAGACAATATGATAATTAACAATGTGTCAATGGAAAAATTCATCTTTCTTCCTCCTTTTTGACAATATTATATAGAATGTTGTCCTATAAGTCAAGAAAATTATAGGTGATTTTCCTATAATTTTGACATGGATATTGCAAAGCAAGTTGGCGAAAACTTAAAAGAAGCGCGGCAAGCGATGGGCGTAACGCAGGCGCAGATCGCCAAAGAGCTCCACAAATATCAATCCGATTACAGCGATTATGAAACGGGCAAGGTACGCATGAGCTACGAACTCATCGTACAGCTTTGCAAGCGGTTCGACATTACCCCGAACGACCTGTTCGGCTTTGAGAAATAAACATCCCCGCCTCCGCGGGGATTTTTTTTGATTTTCTTCGACCCGCCCTCGAAGCGCAACGCCCCGCGCGCGTCATGCTGAGCCGAAAAAGAAAGAACGCAGTCCGAATGGTAAGTCCGCGAAGGCATCTTGTTGCGTTTAGGTTCGGTAGAACGTGTTTCAACGTAGCAAGATTCCCTCGGAGAGCCGCCGTTCGAACTTCGTAATAGCAGTTCGGCTCGGAATGACGCTTGGCGCGCGGGGCGACATCTCCCCTGCAAGGGGTGACAAGAAATAAGGAACCCCCTCCCCTACCCCTCCCCCGCGCGTTCCGCGCGGGGGAGGGCGAGAATATGCAAAAAGCCTCTTTTGAATCACGCGACTATCACGTGGTTTTCTTTTAGACAAATAACCCCCTCGCACTTTGCGAGGGGGTTATTTCCAAACACGGTTCTTATTTCAAATAATCTTTGATTTCGCGGGATTGTTCGATCTGCAAAAAGATCTCAGCGAGCGGGTCGGTATCCGCCTCGAAAATTCTCCCTTCGTCCGAGAGCTTTGCGACGGCGGGGTCGAGCGGCATGCGCGCCGTGGCAGACACGCCGAATTTTTTGCCGAGCGCTTCGGCTTTGCTCGGACCGAACAGTTCGATCTCCTTCCCGCAACACGGGCACTTCAAATAGCTCATGTTCTCGACGAGACCCAAAATGGGCACGTTCATGAGCCGCGCCATGTTCACCGCCTTGCCTACGATCGTCTCGACGAGGTCCTGCGGGGTCATGACGACGACAACGCCGCTCAGCGGAATGCTCTGGAAGACGGAGAGCGGCACGTCTCCCGTTCCGGGCGGCATGTCGATGAACATCAGATCGACGTCTCCCCATACGACGTCCGTCCAGAATTGCAAACACGCGCCTGCGATCAGGGACCCCCGCCAGACGACGGGGTCGTCTTCGTGTTCCAGCAGGCAATTCATCGACATGAGTTTGAGCCCGTTCTTCGCACAGACGGGATAGATCTTGTTCTCCTCGCCCGTGGCAAGCTCGTGCACGCCGAACATCTTGGGAATGGAAGGTCCCGTGACGTCTGCGTCGAGGATCGCGGTCCGATACCCCCGCGCGCCCGCGCGGACGGCGAGAAGCGCCGCGGTGAGCGACTTGCCCACCCCCCCCTTTCCGCTCGCAACGGCGATGACCCGCTTCACCTTCGAGCCCTTTCCGAGCGGCTTGATAAACGATTGCTTGCTCCGCGTTCCGCAGTTCGAACTGCATGTGGAACAGTCGTGTGTACAGTCTGCCATAATTCCTCCCTTTTATGATTTCCTCAAATTCAATTTATAATACAGTCCCTTCAACTCCATGAGCTCCTCGTGCGAGCCCTCTTCGGCGATCCCCTTGTCCGCGATGTATAAAATGCGGTCCGCCTTGCGGATGGTCGAGAGGCGGTGCGCCACGATGAACGCCGTCTTGCCCTCCAAAATGCGGTCCAGAGCTCCCTGTATGAGCAGTTCCGTCTCCGAATCGATGGCGCTCGTCGCCTCGTCGAGAATGACGATCTTCGGGTCTTTGAGCACGATGCGCGCAAAGGAGATGAGCTGTTTCTCCCCCGCGGAGAGCCCCTCTCCCCGCGCCTCGATCTTCCCCTCGTACCCTTCGGGGAAACGCGCGGCAACACGGTCGGCATAAATTATTTCCGCCGCGGCGATACATTCCTCGTCCGTTGCCTCGGGAGTGCCGTAACGGATATTTTCGAGCAACGTCCCTTTGAACAGGAAAGGCTCTTGCATGAGCACGCCGATCTCCTTCCGCAGGGAGTGCAGGGCGGCGTCGCGCACGTCCACCCCGTCCACCTGCACGCTCCCCTCCTTTACGTCGTAAAAGCGGGTGAGCAGGTTGACGACGGTCGTCTTGCCCGCGCCCGTCGGTCCGACGAGGGCGATCTTTTCCCCCGCCTTCACATGCAAGTCGAAGTGTTCGAGCACGTTTACCCCCTCTTCGTAGGAGAAGGAGACGTCGTTATAGTCCACCCTGCCGTCGAGCTCTTTGAGGACGGTCGCCCCCTCTTTGTCGCGGATGGAAACGGGAGCGTCGATCGTCTCGTAAATGCGTTCGAGATTGGCAGAGACCTGCGAGAACTGTTGGAGCACCGCGCCGAGTTGCAAGAGCGGCTCCGCGCAGATGTTGACGTAGAGCAAAAAGGCGATCACCGTGCCCGTCATCGAAGCGTCTCCTTGCAGGGAGAACACGAGCGCCACGGTATACATCGCGAGAATGCCCGCGTTCCAGAAGAATTCCGAAACGGGGGTGTTGAGCTCGTTGCGGCGGACGATCTGCATCCAGCAACGGGCGGAATCTTCTTGCAGATCATGGTAGACAACTTGGTTAAACGCAGAACGGTTGCTGTTTTTGATGACCCGCTCGCCCATAATGGACTCGACGATGAAGGCGTTGCGGTTGGAATTTTTGGCGCGGTGCTTGCGGAAGAGTTTGCGCACTTTCCGCTTGATGAGAAAGATGCTCCCGACGAGCGGAATGACCGCGGCATACACGACCGCCGTCAAAAGCGGGCTCATGCAGAGCATAAAGATCGTCGCCGTCACGATCTTGAGGAGATCGACGATGAAATTGAGGAGATACTCGGTAAAGAAGTCGGCGAGTTCGTTGATATATTCGGTGACCCGTATCGAGATCTTGCCCGCGGGGCGGGAATCGTAGTATTCGAAGGGCAATTCCTGCAAATGGGCGAAGATCTCCCTTCTCAGCCCCGCGATCACGCCGTGCCCGATCGTTCCCATGATGAGTTTATGGAAATATGGCAAAAGAGCGGTGAGCACGCCCAAAACGCAGAGCGCGGCAATGCACCAATAGAGCGGCGCGCCGAAACTTTCTCCCGAGGGGAACACGTCGTTGACGAGATAGCGGATGATGGCGGGCGGGACGAGGGCGACGAGGGAGGAGAGCGCCAAGAGAAACAACGCCAAGAGAAAGAGCTTCTTCTTGGGCAAAATGCGCGCAAGCAGACGACGCAGATATTTCACGTCTACGCGGTCGGAATTGAGCTCTTCGTCGAGATAGTATGTATTGCGCTTCATCAGAGTTCCTCCTGCCCGTAAGAGGAATCGTCGAGCTGTCCGTCGCTCGTTTGGAGCCGCCACACGGCGGCAAACGCGCCGTTCTTTGCGATGAGCTCCCGCGGGGAACCCCGCTCCGCGATCTCCCCGTCGCGCAAGAAAATGACTTCGTCACAGTCCATCACGGCGGAGACGCGGTGGGCGGAGATGATCAGCGTATGTTCGGGGCACTCCCGCTTGACGGCGGAGAGCACCCTCCGCTCCGTCGCCATATCGAGGGCGGAAGAAGCGTCGTCGAGCACCAGAACGGGCGCGCCCTTTACAAGCGCCCTTGCAATGGAGACGCGCTGTTTTTGCCCGCCCGAGAGCCCGATGCCGCGCTCCCCGACGATGGTCTCGTACCCTTCGGGGAGCTTTTCGATGAACCGCGCCGCCTGTGCGATCTGCGCGGCGTTGAGCACGGTCTCCTCGTCGCAGTCGGGACGGGAGAAGGCGATGTTTGCGTCAATGGTATTGGAAAAGAGGAATACGTCCTGAAACACATAGGAATATTCGTTTCGGAGCGTTTCGAGGGAATAGCCGCGCACGTCCTCTCCGTCGAGGGTGATACTGCCCGAGGTGACGTCGAAGGTGCGGCAGAGCGTTTTGAGCAGGGCGGATTTTCCGCTGCCCGTTCCCCCCATCACACCCAAACGCTTGCCGTAAGGAAGGTCGAGGTCGATATGTTTGAGCACGCTCTTTTCGCCGAGCGTCAGAGAGACGTCTTCGAGCCTGATGTGCGGTTGGGGCGAGGGCACGAGGGCGGAGGGAACGTCGGGCACCTTCCCCTCTTCGGAGAGAAACTGTTTGAGCCGCCCGCCCGAGACGAGTTGGTTCTGCATCATAAAGAAGGAGCGGGAGAGCTGTGTGATATGGGAGACGATCTTGGTGACGTAGGTCGCCACCGCAGTCAGCGCGCCGATGAGGATCCCGCCGTTGAGGGCGAGAAAGACGGTCAGGACGACCGTTCCCACATATGCCGCCTGTTGGAAGCCCGTAAAAATGCTGTTGTATTTTGCCGAAAGTTTGACTTCCTCCGTCTGGAGGCGGAAGACGCGCTCGTTGTCTCGGTCGAACTTTTTGAGTTCGGTCTCTTCGCCCGCAAAGGAGCGCACGATCCG
>CANRCY010000007.1 GCA_947629225.1 uncultured Clostridia bacterium
ATCACGAGGTTTTTATTTACTAAAGTCTTTTTACTTCCCCCAGTATAACTGGGGGTTTATTTCCGCTAAAGCTACAACGAAAAGAAACCTCGGACAATGCCGAGGTTTCTTTCTTGCCAAGAGATCAGTTCTCTTGTTCTTTCTGTCTGTCTTTCTCTTTCTTCTTCGCCGAGGCGACAACGCCGATCGCGGCTCCGAGAAGAGCAAGTTGTACGACGAGCAGAACGACGCATGCGGTGATGTCGAGAGGCGGTTCTTCGACCTCTACGGCGTAAACGCCGACGAGACCGTACCAATTCTTGCCCTCTTCGACCGTCGCCCGCGCGTAGTATGTGCCGCTCGGCTGATCGGAGAGGTCGCCCTCGATCTTCTGCGTGCAGTCGACGTCATAGAAGTACTCGACCGTCGGCTCGCCGTAAAGGGAGACAGGTCCTTCGACGCCGTTCTTCTCTTCGCCGAATTCCACGACCCATGCGTTGGGCGCTTTGAAGATGTCGGCATGGAGCACGATCTCGCCGACCGTGATGTTGCCCGCATCCGCGCCTTCGAGCTCGAGTTCGACGTACACGCGCTTGTTGTCGCCTGCGTCTGCGTCCTCGAACCGCGCACGGTAACCCTTGACGCTCACATCGTACCCTTTCATCCAGCCATAGCCGCGGAAGGCGAGTTTTGCGTCCGTCGTGCCGTCGTAGACCTTATCCAACGCTTCGAGGTATCTGCCCCAACCGCCGCTTCCGGGATCTACGGTGTGTTTGAGAATGTCCGCAAAGGTGTAGAGCGTCGTTCCTTCGAGCACATAGTTGGTCGCGTCCGCGCCGAGCAGTTTCACGATCGCGGGGTCGATCGGCACGCTGACGCGCTTGTTGTCTCCCGCATTCGCGTCGTCGAACATGCCTTTGAGCGCAGTCCAATCAACGCTGACTTCGTCGCCGAAGAAGATTTTCTCCAACGTTGCGGCGGTCACATTCAGCGTGGCGTCCGCAGTGCCGTCGAATTCCTTATCGTATGCGGCGATGTTCGTGATGAGGATGGGACGAGGCGCGACAGTGAAGGTCGCAAGCGAGCGGCTGCCCGCGAAGAGTTCCCATTCGCCCGCATCGAGTTCGGACGTGAGGCGGGAAGCGAGCGCTTCGTAGAGGCTTCCGTTGACCGTGAAGGAGATACGCGTCTGCTCGCCCGTGCTCTTCGTGAGGACGAGAACGAAGTCTCCCTGCACATTTGCGCGGGTCGCTTCGAACCGCTTCTCCGCTTCGTCTGCATACATCCAACCGTCAATCCTCGCATACACGCCCCAGACCGCATACAGGGTGATGATCCCTTCGCTCTCCGCGGGAACGGGGTAGGACGTGCGGTACAGTCCGTCCGCAAGCGGTACGACCGTTTCCGCAAGCGTTCTGTCCGTCGTCCAGCCGAGGAAGGTCACATAGCCGTCTGCCTTGACATCCACGTCGGGAAGCGCAACGCTCTGCCCTGCCGTATAGGCGGCGTCGGAAGGAAGTTCTTCCGCATAGCCGAGCGGATCGGCGAAGGTGATGAGATTGTCTTCCCAATCGGGCACGCCGTTGCCGTTGCGGTCGATCCCCCAGACGGCGTAGAAGTCGATATACCTGCTGTCTGCGTCTGCGGCTCTCACGGTGTAGACGTTCGTGAATCTGCCGCCGCAACGCATGCCTTCGTTCGCCGCATAGTACCTTGTCGCCGAGGTAGGATAGCCGTCGCGATACAGGAATCCCATCGGGTCGCCGAAGTTCTGCGTCCAACCGATCAAGACGTACTGCTCGCCGCCCGCGATGAGTCTCAACGAGCCGTCGAAGGTGTATTTCTCCCCTTCGGACAGACCCGTGACGTTTGCGGGCATCGACTCGGACATGCCTTCCGCACGCGAAGTGAAGCGGAGCGTGAAGTCGTCGAGCCAATCGGGCGTATTGTTGCGGTTGTTATCGATCCCCCAGACCGCATAGATGGTGATGGTGCGGAAACGGGAATCTTCGAACTTGACGGTGTAGGGCCACGTGACAAGAGCTGCCGTGAATGCGTCGTCGGGTCTTTCCGTATAGAGTTCCCCTGCGACGGACGGATCGAGCGTCCAACCGAAGATGGTATACGTTCTGCCGTCGACGGTCGCCGAACGCTTGGAAGGCTCTTCCACACTGTCGCCCGCGGACAAGTCGCGTCTGCTTTCGAGCAGCGCTTCCGTCACATAGAAGGTGCGGAATTCCACCGTGTAGTTCTCGGACCAGTCGGGGTTGTCGTTCCTGTTGCCGTCGATCGCCCAGACCGCATGGAGGGTGATCGTGCCGTCCGTTGCGTCGCTTGCCTTGACGATGTAGCTTTCGTTCAGCCTGAAGTAGGAGATGGAAGGCTCTGCGTCGAAGAAGTAGCTTTCCGCGGCGGACAACGTCCAACCGAGCAGGATGTAGCGCACGCCGCGATGATCCACGCGGACCACGCCGCCCACTGCAAGCGGGATCTCGGTGTTTTCGAGCTGCCCCGTGAGCGTTCTGAAGACTGCCGCGGCGCTTCCGCCCACAAGGCTGTCGCCCGAATCGTTCATGAAGCGGACGGTAAAGCTGTCTTCCTTCCAATCGGGGATGCTGTTCCTGCTCTCGTCCCTTGCCCAGATGGCATAGAAGGTGATGATGAGCCCGTCGGCGTCTGCCGCAGAGACGGTGTAATTGCCGTCCGCGGGCACATAATCGATTTCGGGTTCGGTCCCGAAGAGGTAGAACTCAAGCGTTTCGAACGTCCAACCATAGATCATATAGTGGTAGCCGTTCTCTGCGTCGAGGGTGAGCGAGCCGGATTCGAGCGGTACGATAGCCCCTGCGGCGACATTTTCGATCTCCGCGGGCATCTTCGAGCCGACGCCGACCGCGAGATTGACGAAGCGCAAGGTGAACAGATCGTCCCAATCGGGCACGCCGTTGTTGTTTTCGTCAACGCCCCAAATGGCGTAGAGATGGATCTTGTTCTCCGCATCGGCGCGGGTCAGATCGACGCGGTAGCCCGTCTCAGCCGTGTAGACCGCTCCGTCGAGCGCGTCGCCGAGGGATGCAAAGGCGGAAGGCGTATCGAACGCATAGTTCTGCGCCGCCGCGGGAGCGATCCCCGCCCACCCGATCAGGGTGTAGTGCTTGCCGCCGAGCGTCATGCCGAGCGCGTATGCTTTGAGATTGAGCGTCATGCCCTCGGTGACGGTGACGTCGTCGGGCATTTCTTGATCGAGTACCGCGTCATTGGTCGCGTTTTCGAAATGAACGCTGAAGTTGCGGGTGAAGTCGGGAACGCCGTCCTCGTCTTGGTCGATCGCCCAGACCGCATAGACGCTGATCACATGGTCGACCGCGTAGTACGGATCGACTGCGTCGCTGTTGAAGTAGCCGTTGAGGGCGAGGAGCGCGTCGAGTTCCTTGCAGAGATGTACGCCCGCGGTGTACGTCCAACCGAGCAAGACGTAGATATCTTTGCCGTTCTTCAGATGGATCGTCCCTTCGGGAACTTCGAACATCTCGCCGAACTTCTTGTTCTTGTTCTCCGTTTGGGTGACGAACTCGCTCACCGTTACGTCCTTCTCCTTATAGTTGACGGTGTATTCGCCCTCGCTTGCGGGAAGGAACTTCACGGAGTAGAGCTGGCTGTCCTCCCAATCGGGAGTGCGGTCGCCCTCGTCCTTTTCGTCGCGGTCGAGCCCCCAAACGGCATAGAGGGTGATGATCGCGTCGCCGTCGTAGTCGTCCGCCGCCACGATCTCGTAGGATCCGCTCGTCATGAGCAGGATCTTGCCGAAGTCTCTGTTGTCGGGCTTCTCGTCATAGATGTAGATACCGTTTTCGAGCATCCAACCGAACGCCGAGTAGTTCTTGTTCCCGAGTTTGAGACGGAGCTCTGCCGTAAACGGCGCGTCGTCGCCGACGCTGCCTTCGAATTCGGCGGGAAGGCTCCCAATCAGTTCGCCCGTGTCCGTGCCCGTGGCAAAGACGACTTTGAACGTCTCGGCGTAATCTGCCGTGCCGTTGCGGTTGTTGTCTACCGCCCAGACGGCGTAGAAGGTGATGTACCTGTTCGCCGGGTTGGCGTCGGCTGCCGTGACGGTGTATTCCGAACCCGCGGCGCGGAAGTTCGACGAACCCGTGGGATCTTTCTCAACAATCTCGCTATTCGTGCCGAGATTCCAGCCGACGAGGGTGTAATGGGTCGTCACGTCGTCCACAGTGATATCGAGCGCGTTCGAGGCGAGCAACGTGACCGTCTTGTTCTTCTGCACGCCGCTCAGCGTGTAAGGAAGGGTATCGCCCGTAAGGTCGCCCTTCGTCTCGTTCAGGAATTGGACGAAGTAGAGATCTTCTTCCCAATCGGCAATGCCGCTGTTGTTGTCGTCGAGCCCCCAGACCGCATAGAGGGTGATGACGTTCTTCTCGTCCACGAGCTTGGCGTCGCCCGCGCGGACCGTGTAGCTCGTTTTGAGAATGCTCACATCGGAAGGTGCGCTATCGTAGAGGGTTGCGCCCGCGATCTGATCCGTCGTCCAACCGACGAGGACATACTTCTTATCGCCGACCGAAATGCTCAGCCTTCTCGCGGTATATACGGTGAGGTTGACGTTGTCGCCGACCTTCTTGCCCTCTTCGATCTTGCGGAAGAATTCCATCGCAACGTCTCTGCCCGCTTCGTCTTTGGCGGTGATCGCGCTGCCGTTGGCAAGTTCTACGTCGAAGAGGTCGTTCCAATCTTCCGACTTATCGCCGTTTTGGTCGATGCCCCAGACCGCGTACAGAACGACGGTGTTGGTCGCATCCGCGTCCTTGACGTTCAGCGTGTAGCGATCGGTGATCAGCGCAAAGTTGGGAGCTTCTTCGAGAAGGTGTCCTTCTCTTGCGCTTGCGAGCGTCCAGCCGAGGAGCACATAGCTGTTATCGCCGAGTTTGAGGGTGTAGCTTGCCTTTTCGGAAACTTCTACCGTGTTCTTCGTCTCATCGAAGAGATCGCCGACGTCGACGGTGAAGTTCGCGGGCATGCTCTCAGGGTTCGTTGTGCCGCCCACGTCGCTTGTAAAGCGCACGGTGAACGATTCCTCATAATCGGGCTTTTTGTTCTCGTTGTCGTCGATCGCCCAAACGGCATAGAGCGTAATGCGGTAATCGTCGTCGGGATCGTCGCCCGCGGTGACCTTATAGGTCACGTCGTAAAGCCCCGTAGGAACTTGATCCGTCGCCGTGCAGAGATAGTCGCCCGCCGTAAGCGTCCAGCCGAGGAGCTTATAGGTATGCTCGCCCGAGACGAAGAGATAACCTGCAAATTCGGTGAGGTCGACCTCCTCGTCCCTGCGGAGATAGGTCTTGGAGACGGGAAGCACCCCGTTCGTGACCGCGCCCTTCACGGTTTCGCCGTAGACGAGATCGACGATGTAGGCGTTCTCCTCCCAATCGGGCACGTCGTTGTTGTTCAGGTCTGCGCCCCAAACCGCATAGAGGGTAATGACGAGCTCGTCGGCGTCCCCTTCCGCCACGATGTAGCGGTCGCGGTAGACGGTGACGTCGGGCATCTTGCCGTCGCGGCTCATGATGCCGCCCTTTTCCGTCGTCCAGCCGACGAGGAGATATTTGGTCGTGACGCCGTCGCTGTTCGTTACGGTAAGGGAACGAGGAACGTCGACCGTGCTGTAATAATCGCTGCCGAGTTCGACCGCGTCGCCGCGCAGATTGTTTTTGAACTCGGTGCCGAAGATACCGTCCACGCCGTCGAGCACAAACGTGCCTTCCGCGCCGTTTTCGAGCTTCACGGTGTAGCGGGGCTCTGTGAAGTCGGGCTCGTCGTTGAAGTTGGTATCCGCCGCCCAGACCGCATAGAGGGTGATGACGCCGTCCGTATCTGCGTCGCTCGCTTTGAGAATGTAATCTTCCCCGAGCTCGATGAAGTTCTCGGTGGGCAGCGCGTCGAAGATGTAGCCTTCAAGCGCCTTCGTGGACCAGCCGATGAGAACGTATCTTGCGCCGTCCTTTACCATGACATACCCGTTGGGTACGGGGATCGCCGTTGCGACGTCTTGGTTGGTGAGCGAGAACTGCACCTTTTCGGGCATTTCTTCGGCGTTGACGAAGCGCACGGTGTAGCTCTGCGCATAGTCGGGTTCGCCGTCGCCCTTGCCGCCGTCTTCGGTATCTTCTGCCCAGACGGCGTAGAGGGTAACATTATCGTCCACGATGTAATTGATCCCGAACGAATAGAAGTCGCCCTTGAAGGTATCGGCGGGGTCGGCAGCGAACAGGTAGGTTTCGGCTCCCGCTTTGGTCGTCCAACCGACGAGCACATAGTGCTTGCCGTCTGCCGTGTCGAGCGTGACGGAGTGATTGCCTGCAAGCGTCCGCGTCATTCCCGTAAGAATGTCTGCTTCCGTCTTGGTGAAACCGTCGCCTTCCGCGTCGCCCGTCCAATGTGCGACCGTGCCCTCGGCAGAGTTGCGGTAAATGAGGGTATAATAGGTGTCATCCCAATCGACCGTGCCGTTCTTGTTCTCGTCGATGCCCCAGACGGCGTAGAAGGTGATGACGTTTTCATCCTCTACCTTCTTTGCATAGGTCGCGTCGAGCAGATAATCGGTCCCGCCCGCGGCGAAGTAGTCGGAGGTAAATTCGGGAGCTACTCTGCACAGGGAGTCGGCAAACGTGATGTCGCGCGTCGTCCAACCGATGAGCACATAGTGCATATCGGACGTATCGAAGGTGTAGCCCTTGAGAAGAGGTACGACCGCTCCGATCTCGAGCCCTCTGATGGTGTAAGGCAGATCGTCGGGAACGAGCTTGTTGCCGTCGCCTTCGTTCTTGTAATCGAACGTGACGGTGAATTTCTGCTCGTAGTCGGGAACGTTGTCTCCGTTCTTATCGATCGCCCAAACGGCGTGGAGGGTAACGTTTGCGGTGACGACATACTCGTTGCCTGCCGAGAAGATCTCGATCGTAGGCATGCCGTCGAGATAGCACCGATCTGCCGCCGCCATCGTCCAACCGACGAAGATGTAGTTGTCGCCGCCTTGCTTGACGGTCTTGCCCTTCAACTCTTCGGAGAGCGTTACCGTCGTGCCGCCGAGAATGTCGGTGACTGCCGCGGGCGCTGCGACACCTTCCGCATTCGTCTCGTAGGTGAGGGTGTACTTCGTGTCTTCCCAGTCGGGAGTGCCGTTGCCCGTGCCGTCGTTGTTCATGTCGATGCCCCAAACGGCATAGAGGGTGATCGTCCTATCGGCGGAAGCGTGGATCGCGTCCACAACATATTCTTCGGTGAAGAATCTTCCGTCTGCGAACGCCGAAGCGAGATCGGTATCGGACTCGAAGAGATAGGTCGCAGCGGAGCTGTCGAGCGTCCAACCGACGAGCACATAGTGGTTTTCGCCTACTTGCAGGGAAAGACCTGCGGGCAGGGAGACAATTTGTGCCGTCTTGAGGTTGGTGAGCTCGTCGGGCAAAGTGGTCGTGCCTTCCGCATTGTTCTTAAATACGACTTTGTACTCCTGCGTATAGTCGGGAGTGCCGTCGCCCGTGCCGCCGTCCTCGTTATCCTCTGCCCAAACGGCATGGAGAGTGATGACGTACAAGTTTTGAGTAGCATCCCACTTGCCGAGCCCGAATTCATCGAGGGTGTATTCGTAGCCAGCCTCGAAGAGACCGTCCTTTGCATAGCTCCATACGGGAGCTTCGCCGCTGCCGAGGAACACGGTCGCTGTTGCCGACCAACCGACGAGCACATAGTGCTTGCCGTCCTTCGTTGCGCCAAAAGGACCCTTTTGGAGCGCTACGGTGTCGCCTTCATAGCCTATATCGGGAGGAGGACCAACGGGTGCCCCGCCATCGAGAGTAACGCCCGAAAGATCATATTCGACCCTATATTGGTCATTCTCCCAATCGGGCTTGCCGTCGCCTGCGCCGTTATTGTTCCTGTCGACGCCCCAAACGGCATGAAGGGTGATGATGTTGTTGCCGTCGACGATCTTCGCGTCCTTTGCCGCGACGGTGTAATCGCTCCCGACCTCTATATAGTCATAAGTAGGGGCGACTCTCGTGAGATAACTGCTCCTCTCCACCGTCGTCCAGCCGATGAGCACATAGTGGGTGCCGTCCGCGTCGAGCGTGAAGCCGTTGGGAAGCGGAATGACCGTATCGAGATCGTACGAATGATCGGCGGGAAGTGCGAAGGGTTCGATCTCGCCCTCGTCGCTCTCATAGTGAACGAGGAAGGTCCGCAAGAAGTCGGGATCGCCGTCGCCCTTGCCGTCGTCGTTATCGAGCGCCCAGACGGCGTAGAGAATGACGTCCGCTTCGTCCCCTTCTGCGATCGTGTACGCGTCGCTGTAGATCGTGAGCTTGCCATAGTCTTCGAACGTTTCCACAAGCACGCTTGCCGTCACGCCCTTCGTCCAGCCGAGGAAGATGTAATGTTTGTCTCCTGCGGTGTACTCTTTCGCAGTCGCCTCGAGTTCGGGTGCGGGCGCGCTCATGCCGACGAGCAGGTTGTTGCCTGTCGCGTCTTTCTCGACCTTTGTCCCCTCTACACTTGCCGCGACGCCGTAGGTATCTTTGAAGGTGACGGCGTGTTTGTCTTCGTCCCAGTCGGGCGTGCCGTTGCTGTTGTTGTCCTCTGCCCAGACCGCATAGAGGGTGACGATCTTGGAAGTATCGGCATACGAGACGGGAATATTGAAGGAATCGCCTTGCAGGAAGAGACCCATCTTGATGAACGCTTCGTACTCCTCTTCCTCGTCGAAGTGGTAGAGATAGCTTGCGCCGTCTCCGTTGCCGACCGACCAACCCATGAGCTTAAACCGCTTTTGCGGGGTGTTGCCCGTGGCGGAAGCCGCGTACTCGCTCAGGATGTAGCCATAGCCGCTCGTATATTCAAATGCAATGTGCTTTGCGCCGTCGTCGCCCTGTTCTGCCAAGCCGAAGCGGGTGAGCGGCCACGAAGGACCGTTGATCCCATAGAGAACGGAACCGCTCTCGCCGATGACGACGTTTTCGAAGACTGCCGTGTAGGTCTGCCAGTCGGCTATGTCGTCGCCGTTGGAGTCGATCCCCCAAACCGCGTAGAAGGTGATCCTGTTTTCCGTATCGGCGTCCCGCGCAAGGACGGTATACTCGCTCCCCGCGCCGTAGATGATGATACTGCCCGTCTTTTGGATATAATCATCAAGGCTCGCGCAGAGGTATTCGCTCTCCGTAAGCGTCCAACCCATGAGGACATAGGTCTTTCCGTCGGAAGATTTGAAGGTCCGATCGTTCGGGAGTGTGACTTTCGATTCGATCGCTTGATCGGTTACATCGCTGAACCCTTCGGGCGTAATGCTGCCGACTTCGGTCGTTCCGTTCTCATAATGGACGGTGAACTTATCGTCATAGTCGGGCTTGCCGTTGTTGTTGTTATCGATCACCCAGACCGCGTAGAAGACGATCACGCCGTCGCCGTCCGTATCGTCCGCGGGATTCACCGTGTACGAGGTAGCGGGCGTGCTTCCGAGCGCGCTATACGCCGTTGAGCTGTCGTAGAGGTAAGGCTTGTCGCTTGCGGGAGCTTGTTGCAGCCAGCCGACCAAGGCATAGCGGTTGCCGTCTTCCGTCGTGAGGGAGTAGCCCGCCAAAAGAGCGACTTCCTGAGCCCAAGCATTATTGTTAATGTCTTGAGGAAGAGGCTTTTGCCCGTCTTTATCGGTCGCCGCGCCCGCGTACCCTGCCTCGAAGCGGAGCGTGAAGCTCTGATCGTAATCGGGCGTGCCGTCTTTGTTCATGTCGATGCCCCAGACGGCGTAGAAGGTGATGTAGCCTCCAATCGCGTCCTTGGCGGCGACGGTGTAGGTCGCGGTCGGCGCATAGGGCAAATCTGCCGCGGGTTTGGAGCTGTAAAGATAGGTCGAAGCAGAGCCGTCGAGCGTCCAGCCGATGAGCACATAGTGTTTGCCGTCCGCGTCGAGCGTGTAGCCGCCTCTCAGGGCGACTTCTGCGCCGACTTTCAAGCTGGCGATCTCTTCGGGAAGCCCCACGCTCGTGCCTTCCGTCTTTTTGTCGAGCTTCACGGTGTAATCCTGCTTGTAGTCTGCAGTGCCGTCGCCTTCGCCGCCGTTCTCGTTATCCTGAGCCCAAACGGCGTGGAGAATAACGTCATCTTCGGGCATGACGAGTTTTTCGCCCTCGATCGCGACCGTGGGTTCGTCCGCGAAGAAGTAGCTATCCGCCGTATCCTGCGTCCAACCGACGAAGATGTAGTTGAAGTCGCCTTGCTTGACGTGCTTGCCCTTCAACTCTTCGGAGAGCGTTACCGTCGTGCCGCTGAGAAGGTTCGGGACAGCCGCGGGCGCGGAAACTTCGGTCGTACTCGTCTCGTAGGTGAGAGTATACTTCTCGTCTTCCCAATCGGGCGTGCCGTTGCCCGCGCCGTCGTTGTTCATATCGATGCCCCAAACGGCGTAGAGGGTGATGACGTAATGCCCGTCTGCCGTCTTAACGGCGTGCTCCGCCTTGACGGTGTAGATACCCTGTTCTTGCGTGAAGTCATCGCCCGTCGGGATTCCTTCCTCCGATTCGAAGAGGTAATTGTCAAGCGCCTTTGCCGACCAGCCGAGCAAAGTATAGTGCTTGCCGCCCGTCTTGAGCGAATAGTCCATACGGGTGACGATCTCCGCGCCGACCTTCTGGTTTTGAACGTCGTGAGGAAGCGTCTTCGGGTCGAGCTCTTCCGCGGGATCGCTTGCAAACGTTACGGTGTAGGTTTCGGCGTAGTCGGGGATCTTGTCGCCCTTCTCTTCGTCGGGACCGTTATCCTCGCCGTCCTCTGCCCAAACGGCGTAGAGGGTGATGGTGTGTTCGAGACCGCTTTCTTCGGAAGCGAGCCCGAGCACGTCGAGGGTGTAGCCGTAACCCGCTTCGAGGAGCCGCTCGGACGCGGGCGCATAGGTCGCCGTGCCGCGGGGATCGGTCCATGCGGGAGCGTCGGAGACGAACTTCACCTCTTTCGTCGACCAACCGACGAGCACATAGTGTTTGCCGCCCTTCGTCGCGGTGTAGAGGTAGCTGTTCAGTCCTTCGTCCATGCCCGCGAGGGTTACGACCTTGCCTTCCAAGGTGTATGCTTCATTTTCGGGGAAGGGATTCGCCGCAACGTCGTCGCCCTTTGTATAGACGATCTGATACCTGTTATCTTCCCAGTCGGGCGTGTTGCTGTTGTTCTCGTCAATGCCCCAAACGGCATAGAGGGTGATGACAAAGCCTTCTTCGTCCGTCCACGTCGCATAGCGCGATTCGACCTTGAAGAGGTCGCCCGCTTTCAAATGCAGGGTAGAATCGTTTTCGGAGAGGAGATGCTCTCCTTCTTTCGTCGTCCAACCGAGCAAGGTATAGTGCTTGCCGCCTACATCGAGCGTGTAGCCCGTGCGGGTCTGTACGGACGTTTCCACCCTCTGTCCGCGGAGGGTATAGGGCAGGTCGTTGGGGTTCAAGTTGCCCGACGAGGAGTTTTTATACGTGATCGCGTATTCCTGCAAATAGTCGGGAGTGCCGTCGCCCTTTCCGCCGTCCTCGTTATCCTGCGCCCAAACGGCGTAGAGAATGATGTTGTTATCGCCATCTTTCGGGTCTTTGACAAAGTTACGCTCATCGAGCGTGTAGGACGCACCCGCCGCAAGAGGATTCGTTAAGTCGTGCGGCTCTGCGGCGAAGAGGTGCCCTTCCTCAGTCTTCGAATCCGTCCAACCGACGAGGAGATACTTGGTCGTGCTTTCGTCTGTGTTCGTAACGGTAAAGGTGAGGGTGTACTTCCCGTCTTCGAGCCCGGGCATGAAGATGACGGCTCCGACGAGCTGATTGGGAATCGCATCGGGATTTTTAAGCCCCGCCTCGGTCGCTTTTGTGCCGAGCTCGAAGGTGACGGTATAACGCGTTGCCTCGTCGTAGTCGGGAATGCCGTTGCGGTTTTGGTCGATGCCCCAGACCGCATAGAGGGTAATGATGCCGCTCTTTGCGTCCGTTGCGAGAACGATGTAGTTTACGCTCGTGCCGGTCTTACTATCATAATAGTAGAAGTTGCCATATATCCTTGTATAATAGGTATAAAGGTCTTCGCCGCTTACGAGGTCTGCCGTCTCCCACTTATGCGGGTGCTCGGTTGTTTTTTCCGTCGTCCAACCGACGAGGATATAGTGCTTGTCGCCCTCGTCCGCCATGTAGATGCCGTTGGGAATTGCGACGGTATCGCCCGCCTTTTTGTTGAACACGGTAGACGGCATCGGGCTTGCGGGATCGAACGAATCGTCCTCGAATTCGACGGAGAAGTTCTCTTCCCAGTCGGGCGAGTTGTTGCCGTTCTGGTCAATGCCCCAAACCGCATAGAGGGTGATAACGCCCTCTTTTGCGTCCTTTGCGGAGACGGTGTATGTCTCGCCGATCTTGAAGTATTCGAATGCGGGAGCTTCTTCGAAGAGATTCTCCGATTCGCTCGTCGAACTTACGAGCGTCCAGCCGAGGAGCACATACTTATTCTCGCCGACGGTGAGGCTGACAGCTTCGCCGAGTTCGACGGTCGCATGGAGCGCAAGATCGGACAAAGTCGTAGGCAGAGCGCCCGAGAACTTGTAATCGCTGCCTTGTGCCAAGTTGTTGAATTCAACCGTATACTTTTCTTCGTAATCGGGGATTTCGTTGCCGTTTACGTCGGGAGCCCAGATCGCGTAGAAGGTCACATTGGAACCCGAAACAAGGTACTCTCCGCCGACGGCAACATAAGCTGCGCCATAGGTGGTTTGAGGGTTGTTGCCCGCGTCGGTGAAGAGATAGTAGTCGGGATTCCCTTCAACAAGGGAAGTCGTCCAGCCGATGAGGAGATAGGTCACGCTGTCGTGCCGCATGCTGACGTATTTGCCTTCGAGCTTGCCCTCGAGCTTGACCGTCGTCTTATCGAGTTTTGCGGTCGTATCTTTCCAAGTAAAGCCGTCCGCGCCAACTTCCGTCTTCCAATTTTGCAGAGAGCCGCTTTCGATCGAGACTTCGTTGGTGTAGGTGAATGTGCTCGCCTCATCCTGCCAGTCGGGGCGGTTGTTGCCGTTTTCATCGAGCGCCCAAACGCCGATGAAGGTGATGACGTTGTCGCTGGTGGTATCGTCCGAGACGGCGAGGGTGTAGTTTCCGCCGAGCGGATAATACTTGTTCGAGGTGACCGCGGCAAGGGCAGCCCCCATAATTTCGCCCGCGCGCATGATGTTGTCAAGCGCGTCTTGACTGTCTGCGAAGTAAACGTCTCCGAGGTTGAGCACACTCGTCCAACCGACGAGGAGATACGTCTTATCGCCCTTCTTCGCATGAAGGTTGCTGTTCAAGCCCGCAAGCTGAACTCTGTCGCCCGCGGAGTATTTTTCCGTGTCTTTTGCGAACCACACCTTTCCCTTTTCGAGCTCAACGCCTTCCTCCGGGAAGTAGTCGTACTCGATTTCGAACTTATCGTTCCAGTCGGGTTCGCCGTTGTAGTTCTCGTCGAGCCCCCAAACGGCATGGAGAACGATCTCGCCGCCGTTGATATCGGCAAGCGATACCACGCGCTCATATATGATGAGGTCGAACTTCGGAAGAGAGTCGAAGAGGTAGGTGCCGAGCTGAGTTGTCGGCGTATAGCCGAGCAGCATGTAGTGCTTGCCGTCCTCGCCCATAACGCCGTACGTATCGCGCGCGGACGATGCGTCGGGCTTCTTCCAAAGGTGTTCGGGGTTCTTCCAAGTGAGCTTATCGCCGACGGCGACTGTCTTATCTCCATCCACGCCGTCAACTTCAATCGCGTTGAGCTCAGCAAGAATGCTATCGGGGTCACTGAGTTCGCTGCGCTGCCCGAGGTCAAACCTGAAGGTGTATCTGGAGTTATCCCAATCGGGCTTGCCGTCGTTGTTCGCGTCGATGCCCCAGACCGCGTAGAAGTCGATCGTCAGATCCGCTTTGCCGTCGAGCAGGTCGTCCGCCGCGGAAACGGTGTATGTACCGCCCGCAGGGATAAACTTGCCGTAATCCTCGTTCTTCTCGGGGTTCTTCTCCGCGAGATAGAACTTATCCCCGTACTTATCTCCGTACCTCTCTACGCCGTCCGAAACGCTCGTAAAGCCGACGAGCCAATAGGTGATCGCCTTTCCGTCCTTCGTTACGGTGATGGAGAAGGTGTTGTTGCGCACGGTAACTTCGGTGCCGATGCGCTGGTTGTTGTAAGAGTGCGTGACCCACGCGGGGCTTGCCGTGATCGTATGGTCCGTATTAAGGGCTTTGTTAGTGGCAGAGTCGAGCTGGAAGCTGACGGCGAAGTCCTGCGTATAGTCGGGAACGTTGTTCTGGTTCTCGTCCGCAGCCCAAACCGCGTAAAGGGTCACGGTAATTTCGCTCTCTGTCGGCGGCGTGGTGTAGGTCCCCCCTACCGCATAGTAAGCGTCCGCTCCGTAATACTCCGCAGGGGTTCTGTAAGCGTTATCGTATTGGTAGATATAGCCGTTTTCTTTCCCCGTCGCCGTGGTGAAGCCGATGAGGAGATAGACCTTCCCTTCGTGCGAGACCTTCGTGTAGCGCGAAGAGCCATCGGTAGGAGGAGGATTCAACCCGGGGAGATGAACGCTCTTGTTTCCGACCGTCTTCACGGTAGCTGTGGTGAAGCCTTCTATTCCGTAATAGAACGGGAAATGAAGGTCCTTCATGTCGTCCGTGGTGAAGGTAAACGTCTCGTCGCCGAACGTTTCGTCTTCGAACTTGAGGGTGACGGCAGGTTCTTCCCAGTCGGCTTGGTTGTTGCCGTTTTCGTCAATGCCCCAAACGGCATAGAGGGTGATGATGTTGTCCTTCTTGCCGTCGTTCGAATTGCCCTCTTTGTCGTCGTCGGCGCTGACCGTATAGATGTTCGTGCCCGCATAGAGCCCCGTATGCAACGTGTTCGACTTGTGCTCGAAAGCCTTATGGAACACTTCCATATCAGAGTAGAGAATGCCCTTGCTCTGAACCGTCGTCCAACCGATGAGGACGTATTGGTTGCCGTCCTTTGTAATGGTGTAGCGGATGTCTTCATTGTCGGTGCCGGGCATCTGAATGTCGCTCGATCCGCGGTACATGGGCAAGCCTTCGAGCAAGTTGGTGACGCGAGAAGGCATCATCGTATCGCTCACGTCGCCCGCTTTGTCTTGATAGACGACGGTGTAGGTCGTTGCCATGAAGTCGGGCTGATCGTCGTTGTTTTCGTCGAGCGCCCAGACGGCGTACATCTTGACCGTCCCGTCCGTTGCCTCGTCGGAGCGCATGAGGTAATCGCTCGGCGCATCTCCGAACGCCGAATAGACGTTGGTCGTGCCGTAGAAGGAGATCTGATCTTGCGCCTCTCTGAGGTAGTGACTGCCCTCTTTGAGCGTCCAACCGATCAGGATATAAGGATCGCCGTTGTGGGTCGTCCGATAGGGCAGCTTTTCGCCATCCTCCGCAGCCTTATTCAGCGGGAGGCTGACGACGTCGCCCGAGTAGAGTTGCTTCTCCTTGGGATCGGGCTGTTTGGGGAAGTTCTCGGTCGTCCCACCTGCGTTGTCCACGAGATAGGAGAGGGTGAGAGGTTCCAACCAGTCGATCGTGTTGTTCTCGTCGTTGTCGACTGCCCAAACGGCATAGAGGGTGATCGTCTCTGCCGTGTCTGCGTCGGTAATGTGGAATTTTCCGTCCTCAACCGCTTTGTAGGTTGTACCGTCTATGGTGTAATCTTCGAGCAAGTAAATTTTTTCAGGGGTGTCCTTGCGAGCTTTCAAAGCGGTTTCGAACTGCGTTTTGCCGTTCGAAGGGGTGACCAAGCCGTACACCCAGCCGTACTTGAACCACTCGTTGTGTCCTCCGACAACGCCCTCACTCTTGGAGGGGTCTTGCGTCGTCCAGCCGATGAGCCTGAGGCTGCGCGTTACCGTGCCCCCTACGGTGCCCGTCGTCCACGTCGTGTTGTTGAACTCGATCTTTATCGTTCTGCCCTTGACTAAATTGACCGATTCGCCGTAAGAAACGTCGGTATATTCGACGGGCAGGTTGGAGCTGAGAACGTCTACAATGAACCCGCTCGAGTCTTGACCGTTGCCCGATTCTGCCGGCGTGCCGTCGCCCGCGATACCCGAAACAAAGCGCACGGTGTGGCTTCTGTCGGCAATGATCGAGAACGGGTCGGCAAACGACTGACCTTTGCCAAGCTCTTCCCTGTTCATGGTCGCGGAGAAGTAATAGTTCTTCGTATCGCGCAAGGTGAGATAGAGCCAATAGTTGCCGATCTCTGCGGGGGAAGCCCCGGGCAAACCGAAGTTCTTCTCTTTGTCTTGGGTGACTTGGGTATTCTTCTTATCATTCTCCAACTCGCTCGCCTGCCATTCGGTCGTCGTTCTTTCAATGAACCTGAAGTCGGAAAGGAACACGGAAGGAATGAGCCCCGCGACATTACGGGCGTCCGGCTGCAACTTTCCGTTTTTGAGCCAGGTCTCCGAGCCGTCGGCATTCGTCAAGCTGTTATCCCAACCTTTGATCGTGTAACTGTCCGTAGTAACGTCAGTCAGCTCGAAGCCGAGGTTGTAGCGGCGGTCGTTGCTCGCGTCGGTGAGCTGGATCGTGACATAGAAGCGGCGGCGCGGGTCGTAGACGATGGCATAATAGGTAATGGTAACGCCGATGACCGCGCGCGTAATGGTGTAATTCGCGTAAGCAACTGCGCCCGTCAGCGTATAGCTGTCCGTGGTGTTATCCGTCACGGTAATTCCGTTGCTCTCCACAAAGTGGAAGTTCGCCGTCTTGAGCTTAATTTCGGTGATGTAATCGCCCGTAGCTTTTACATAGTTGGCGTAATTGGGGTTGTCGTAGTAATCGTCGTGGGTTTCATCGGGGGGAAGGAATGGAACGCCTTTGCCGCCCTCTTCTACCTGTTCGTCCCAATTCTTCAGATCGGTGAAGGAGTAGTGGATATCCGAACCCTTCACGGTGACGTAATAGGCGTTGTCGCCGTTGTCGTCGTCTATCTTCCAGAAATCGGTCTTAGACGTTCCGTCCGAAGCTCCTTCCTCTTTCGCATCCGAAAGGTCAACGTCGTTAAAGCCCACCACGTGCACGGTGGCGAGATAGTTGTCGTCGTTCCGATCGTCGCCTTTCGTCCCGCGATAGAAGTTTACGTCGTACGTGACGCTCGTGAAGTTGAAGTTCATCGAATAGAACTCGAACAGATAAGCGTCGCTGAGATGGTCGTAAGCGTCGTACACATGGCTCTTGTTCTGCTGCGTCACGCTGACGTCGCGCGCGTGGATCGTGTAGGTCGCCGCAGCATAGTCGTCATCTTTGAACGTCATCGATTCGCTCAACGTATAGAAACCGGTCTTTGTCTCCTCATTATAACGATGGACGTAAGCGTTCCCTGCGCCGTCATAATCGATGGCGAGGATCAACTGCTCGGTTGCGTCTACCACGTTCCCGCCCGATCTCGGACTTGCGGTCCCGCTGCTGTTGTCGAACTCGAAGTTCTTTGCGCCGTCGCCGAGAAGGAAGACGTCCATTGAATAGTCGTCGGCATAGTAAGGGATCAGCTTTTTCACGACATTGCGGTGTTCGTCCACCGTGGTCTCGCCGTCGGTGATAGTCGTGCCGTCCGCACCCCTCATCAGAACGTTTTTGGGAAGATTGTTATAAAGGGTGCCCGTGGGAACAAACCGCACGGCAAATTCCGCGTCGGGGGTATTGCCCTCGTTGTCGAAATTGTTGATGGGGACCGTGCCGTTGCCGTCGTCATTGCTGAACATAGTGGCGATGTTGGGCGCCTGCGCAAGACGGTTATAATAGAGCGTCTCGGTCGGGAGCGCAATGGAGATCTTGGCAGGTCTCACATAAATTTGCACCACATAATGCCCCGTGTAGTTGCCCTGCCCCGTAAGCACGATGCTATAATAGCCGCGCTCCTGCACGCCTTGGCTCGCACCGATCGAATAGTTATAAGGACCTTCCCATGTGACTGTGTCTTTCGACGCATGGTCGTTATAATAATAGTAGGAGATCGTGTAGTCGGAATTGGAGAGGGAGAATCTGTCCGACGCGCCGCTCGTGCCGCCCGTGCCGTTCGGATAGTAATCGAGACCGATCTCGTCGAGCACGGACAAATTCTCGCGGCGGTAGACCCAATCCTTGCCGATAACTTTGCCCCGCTCCTCGATGTACTTGCCATCCGCATTGCCCTCGGGTTGGATCAGCTTTTTGTCTGTGTCGAGGCTGAACGACGTCGCTGTGGCGTTGCCGAGCGAGAAGGGATTGATCTTGAATTTGAACACGAGCGAGTTCATATAGTTGCCGATGCCGCGGATGGTGAGGGTCGCTTCGCCCGCGTTGGTGTTGTTTTCGTACACTGCCGTGTAGTCGGTGTTGTCTTCCAACTTGACCGTCGGTCCGAATTGATACTTCCAAGCATGGATCGCACTGCCCGTGCCTTCGCGGTTACGGAGAACGCGGAGAATGGTCTCGTACGAGAGCTCAATGCTTTCGAGCTTCTGCGCCTTGCCTGTGTAGGTGAAGTTGAAGATGTTGTTCGCGTCGACATAGGTCTTCTCTCCGCCGATACCATCTTCGTTGCTTTTATATGTAAAGATCTTGTAAACTCCATCCGAAACGCTTTCGGCGGGCTCGATGTAATAATTTATGTCGTTGAGCGAAATGCGGACTTCGCCCTCTTTGCGGAGCATTTTTAAGGCTTTGGTGTTATCGCCTTTCGTATTTGTATCAACGTCCTTTTCTGTGTTCGCTTCGTAGCCGAATTGTTCCCAAGGGGTACGCGCGGGGTCGGTTCCCTTTGCGTTGTAGAAGTCGTTCGTGCCGTTGAAGGGGGTAATGCTCTTCCGATTGATGTTGACGGTCAAGCTCGACGAATCGGAAATGACGAAGTTCCCAAGCTCGTCGCGGTTGAGCCCCATTCTTTGTTGGTTGCCGTCCAATTCGTTCTGAGAGGAGACGTACCAGACAACGCCCGCCTTGTCCTCCTCTCCGCCGGCGAGGTAGTTTGCGATCGTTGTGCCGGCGGTGTAGCCGCCAACGGGCGGCGTGACCTTTAACACCGTGCTGAGAGTATGCGCGCTCGCATCCGCGCTGTCGAGACGGTAGTAATACACGCCGACGCCGAGCTGAGCTTGATCGTTTCCGTCCGCGTCCTTCGCTTCGAGGAATCTGTTGTCGCTGAACGCGAGGTTGATCGCATTCGCCTCTACGGTATAGATGCCGAAAATCTCGGAAGACGGGCGGAGATTGTTGTTCGTACTGAGAAGGAGCAACGGCTCGAAGTAGGTGCCTGTGTTTGGCTTGTCTTTATTTTTGATTGCGCCCTCGGCTTGCATTTCGCCGTTATAGGTCATCGAGACGGTAGCAGACACCGTGACCTCAACGGATTTGATCACAACGCGCAAAATGAGCGCATTATCGTCCGCAAGGGTATCGCCGATATGCAAACTTTGATCCTTTCCGTCGTGGTCGGTATCGTCCGTACGCGCGATATCGGTCGTCTTCCCGTCGAAACCGAGGTTGAAGCCATCTTGCACAAAATGATCGGTCGAGTAGCCGACATATTCATAGTCGCCCGCAAATTTGATGTAGGCGTAATACACCCCCGCATTCAGAGGTTTATTGTCCTTAACGGGAACAAGGGCTTTTGTCTCGCTGTCGTAGGTGTAATATTTGATCTGTTCGTAGTTTTTCGCTTCGGAGAGCACGTCACTGCGAACATTGTTCGTATTGGTGTAGGTGATCTTGATGAGGTTCGTTTCGGAATCGTTGTCGACGGGATTGCCGTCTTCGTCGACTTCCGTAAACGTCTGCTGTTTGCCCGTGTAAACGGAATCCGTCACGGTGGCGGTGGCGTTTGAATTGTGCCCGCTTACCGCGTTGAAGTAGAGTTTTACCTTTAAGATATCGAACCAATAGGCAAAGTCGTCGTTCGTATCCGTCGTATAAATCCTGTGCTCTTGTTCCGTGCTGAAATCGTAATTGCTCGGCGTAAAGCCCATGCTGTCTTCTTGGAATTCGAAGGTGACGACGTACCTTCCCGAGACGATCGGGTCCACATGGTTGCTCTCGCCGTTTTTGAAGGTAAAGTAAAGATAGGTTACACCATCGATTTCGAACACGCCGCCGACGTAAGTCGTTCCGCCACAAGTAAAGGTAACGCCGCGGCTGCGGTCGGGCTTCCCGTCGACCATGACCGTAGAATCGACCGTGACCTTGTAGGTATCTTCGCCGATCTGATAGTTGCTTTCATCGACTACTTTCGCTGCGAGCGCGTTGTAATACCTTACGGTCGTGTTATGGTCGTTGAAGGGCGTGATCGCCGTGTTGGAGTTGTTGTTGAAGGAGAGGACCGACGTATCGGCATAGGTGTTGCCCGTGTATTCGAGCCCGGGATTCTCCGCCTCGGGCGTGAGCGACGAAGCGACGCTTGCGGGACGGATCGTGAAATTGGACGAGGAAACGAGCACATAGTTGTTGGTGATCGAATCGGGAGTGGCACCTGCGAATTCGATCGTTGTGTAGTATTCGCGGGCGTCGATCATCTCCACTTCATACTCGTAAATGTCCGACCGCACGAAGGCATGCGTCTTTGCGCCATAGAGCCCTTCGAGGTCGACCACGTCTTCGCCCTGGCGCGAATCACTGTAATAATAGCGGATAAAGTAGCCGTCGGGCACACTGCGGAGCTTCGCAATGGCTTCGTTCAGCCCGCCTTCCTTGGTGAAGATTTTGATCGCAGCATCTAATGATTTCTCAACCTCGGGATAGTTCCCGTCGAGGTGCGCCCTCGCCTCCTGCAAAGCGGACAGCATATCCTTGACCGCCTGTTCGAGCGCGTCGAGATAGCGCAAATTCCCGCCGTCGTTGATCATCTGCGTAAAAGCGGCTTCCAGCGCGATATTTGCAGTCGTAAAGGCGTTGTAATAATAAGGGTCCGTCTTTCCGTTCAGATCGGTATCGCCCCCGCTCGCGAGCGGATTGATCAATTCGGTGACATTTTTGCCCAAATCATCGCCTGCGATCGTGCCGCCGAGAACCACTCTTAACGTCTTCTCGCCATCGCTCAAAGCCTTAGTAATGTCGTCGTACGCCGCGCCCTTGTAGTAGAGATCGCTCGAAGTGCCGTTTCTCGCCGTGCCGACGTTCGCCCTCAGACCGCAAGGGTTGATGAAGATATTAAAGTTGTTGTTACTGTAAACTACGTCTTCGCCCTCGGCGGTTTTGGCATTGACCGAAAAGCCGTAATTCCCCGCCCAGGACACGCCGCATTTATTGAGTTCATCGCCCTCCAAAGGCGTTCCCGAGGCGATATTTTGGTTCAGCACAAAGGAAGTGGAGAATTGGCTTTCGGTTATCTTGTTCGCCTCGTGCGACCAAGACGAAACCAAAGTATTCTTCGTTACCTTGAGGTTTGTCGTCGAATCGCTGCCGCACTGCGTATATTCTTCACCGCCGCCGCCCGTGACTGCGTCGGAGTAAGTCTTTACGGAATTGACCCTGAAGTCGCCGTAAGTGAATTTCAGAATGCCGCCGTCCACACTGAGAGTGCGGATATCTTCGCCCGTGATCCTGTAATAAGTGACGGAGTCGAGCGTCGCCAACGTGATGGTGTGCTCGGCGCCGTTGAGGTCGGTACCCGAAATTTCCCAAATCAAGTCGGTAAGTTTGGCTTTCCCTTCCGTATCTTGTCCGATCTTTACTTCATTTGCGGGGTTCGTGGTAATTGTGTTGCCGTTGTCCGCAAAGAAATATTTTGCGGGCTTGATGGGGGTCTCTCCGTCGCTATTATGGGTGGAGTATCCTTCCGTAAAGCCGTAATCTGTACCGTAGTTAACTCCCCGACCGTTTGTATCCCCTTTTCGATAGCAAGAGGCGAGCGTAACGCCGATCTTGGCGGCGTTGCCGCCTTTGAGCAGGGAATCAACTATGTTGATCTTTACGCCGTTCTCCCCATTCGGACCCGCGCTGGCGAGATGCATGTTGTTCGTCATCTCG
>CANRCY010000008.1 GCA_947629225.1 uncultured Clostridia bacterium
GCGGGTATGCACCAATAGACGATGTTCGGCAAGATCAAGAGCGCAACAAGAAGCACACCTAACAGATCGATCCCCCACTTGTAGTCCTTAAAAATTTTCATAATTTTTCTCCTTTTTTCGATGTGAAATTATTTTGGATAACCGTCCCCTTTCGCCATTCGTACTTCTTAAATGTCATGTCGCCCCGCGCGCTGTTCTGTTTCTCTAAGCGCGGCACGAGGAGCGCCAGCGACGAAGTACCGAAGTGGAGACATCTCTACCGCATGATAATAAGGCGAGATTTCTCGACTCCACTTCGTTCCGCTCGAAATGACAAAAGAAAGAACGCACAGGGGACAGCTTTGGAGCGGGTCAAAAAAATCCTTCGACGAATTGTTCGGCGTCGAAAAGTTCCAGATCGTCGATCTTCTCCCCCACGCCGACAAAGACGACGGGGACGTTCAGCTCGCCGCAGAGGGAGAACACAAAGCCCCCCTTTGCCGTGCCGTCGAGCTTGGTGAGCACGATGCCGTCGAGCTCCACCGCCTCGTCGAACACGCGCGCCTGACTGACGGCATTCTGCCCCGTGGTCGCGTCGAGCACCAAAAATTTATAGAAGGTCGCCTCGGGGAATTCCCGCTTTACGACGCGGTCCATTTTTTCGAGCTCCTTCATGAGATTCTCTTTGACGTGGAGCCGACCCGCCGTGTCGATGAGAAGGACGTCCGTCTTTCGCGCCTTTGCGGAGGAGACCGCGTCGAACACGACGGCGGAGGGATCGCTCCCCTCCTCGTGCTTGACGATCTTGACTTTTGCGCGGTCTGCCCAGACGTTGAGCTGGTCGATTGCCGCCGCGCGGAAGGTATCCGCCGCCGCCACCGTGACCGTCTTCTTTTGGCGGACGAACCAATTTGCGACCTTGCCGATCGTCGTCGTCTTGCCCACGCCGTTCACCCCGACGAACATCATGACGCAGGGGTACTCGATCTCGGGGACGGGAGCTTCGTTGAGCGCGTCCTCCAAAATATCTTTGAGAAGGTCGGTGACGAATTGCTCGTCTTTGATCTTGTTGCCGATCGCCTCTTCTTTGACCTGCTCGATGACGTCCTCTGCCGTTGTAACGCCGACGTCCGAGGAGATGAGGATCTCTTCGAGCTCCTCGTAAAAGGCGTCTCCGAGCTTATTTTTGAGGAAGAGCTGCCTCAGCTTTGTGGAGACGCTCTCCTTCGTCTTTTTTAACGCTTCTTTGATCTTTCCGAAAAAACTCATAATACCTCTTTTTGTTCACGAAAAATCTTTTGCTACGCAAAATCTTTTGCCGAAACACCCCCTCAGTCACTCGCAAGCTCGTGACAGCTCCCCCTCAAGGGGTAGCCAAGGGAGCAAGGCGCTCTTCCCTCGCAAGCTCGTGACAGCTCCCCCTCAAGGGGTAGCCTTATTCGCCCCCTCCAAGGAGGGGGTAGGGGGTGGTGATACTTCTCAAATGTCATGTCGAGCCGCCGAGCAAAGCGAGGCGTGTCGAGACATCTCTGCCTCAGTGTTAAAATAATGCCGAGATTTCTCCACTCCGCTCGCGTTGCTCGCTACGGTCGAAATGACAGTCGGAAGCGTCTTGGTTTGCTGTTTCTTACGCGATGACGGTGTCGCCGCCGAGGCGGGATTCGACTTCGGACAGCTTGACCGAGACGATCTTCGAAACGCCCTTCTCTTCCATCGTCACGCCGAAGAGGGTGTCTGCCTGCGTCATCGTCGGCTTGCGGTGGGTGATGACGATGAACTGCGTCTCTTTGGAGAATTTTTTTAAGTAATTTGCAAAACGGTCGACGTTTGCCTCGTCGAGAGCCGCTTCGATCTCATCCAAAATACAGAAGGGCATGGGGCGGGATTTGAGAATGGCGAACAGAATGGCGATCGCCGTGAACGCCCGCTCGCCGCCCGAGAGAAGAGAGATCTTGGTGAGCTTTTTGCCCGGCGGGCACGCGCTGATCTCCACGCCCGCGTTCAGAGGATCGTCGCAGTCGGTGTAGTCGAGCTCCATTTCCGCCCTGCCGCCGCCGAACAGCTCTTTGAAGATCTGCGTGAAGTTCTTGTTGATCTCGGAAAAGCCTTCGTCGAACTGCTTCTGCATGGCGTTCCTCAGATCGGTGAGCACGGTGTTGAGGTCGGAAATCCCCTTTTCGAGGTCCTCGCGCTGGGTCTGCATTTCGGTATAGCGGGCGAGAAGATCGGCGTAGTCCTCCTCCGCGTTCTGGTTGACGGGACCGAGCGCCGCGATCTTGTGGCGGAGAGAGTTGATGTTCGCCGCCGATTGCGAGAGATCGTAATTCTCGTCGCGGAGACCGAGCGCGGTTTCGTAGGTCAAGCCGTACGCCTCGTCGATACGCTGTTTCATGTTTTCGAGGCTGACTTCGGCTTTGGAAATTTCGAGCTCGCTCTCGTGCTTTTTGTCGCTCAGATTTTGCTGCTCGGCAAGAAGGGCGCGCTTTTTCTCCCCGAGAGAGGCTTGCATTGCCGCCGTCTCCCGCTTGTCCTCTTCGACCCGCTTGATCCCCGCGCGGATGGAGGAGACCGCCTTCTGTTCCTCTTCGGTGAGGGCGACCTTTTCCTCGTCCTGTTTGAGCTGTTTGATGAGGAGCTCGGTCTCGGCGATCTCGGCGTGGGTGTCGTCTACCTTTTTGAGGAGGGCGAGTTTTTCTTCGCCGAGTCTGCGCGCGTTTTCCTCTTCCGCTTCGCGCGCGGAGAGCAGGGACGCGCTCTCGACGCGGAGCTTTTGCAGTTCTTCGCGCAACGCTTCGCGCTGCTCCCTGAGGTCCTGCGATTGCGCCGCCCGCGCCGCCGCTTCCGCCGCGGCTTCCGAACAGATTTTGTTGAGAAGGTCCTCGCTCTCGGAGGAGGAGAGCACCTCGCTTTCGAGGTCGCCCACCCGCTTTTCGAGCCGTTCGAGCAGCCCGTTATATTCGGAGAGGTCGCGCTCCGCGTCCGAAATGAGGTCGTTGAGGGCGAGTTCCCGCTGGGACAGAGCCGCAAAGGACGCCGCCTCTTCCTGCACCTTCGTGCGGAAACGGGCAAGTTCGTCTTCCGTCTCTTCGCGGGCGCGTTCGCTCTCTTCGATCGCCTCTCTGATCTTCTTTGCGAGCGCAGTCTTCTTGGCGATCCCCTCTTCGCACTCCTTGATATGCCGCTCGCCCGCGAGCAGGTTGCCGCTCCCGCTCCGCCTGCTCCCGCCCGTCATCGCGCCGCTCGTTGCGATGATGTCGCCGTCGAGGGTGACGATACGGAAGGAACGGGGGTATTTTTTCGCGATCGCCGTGGCGTTCGCGATCGTATCGCATACAAGTGTGTTTCCGAGCAGATTTTTGATGACGTTCTCGTAATATGTATCGTAGCGCACGAGTTCGTCGGCAAGCCCGAGCGCACCTTTTTCATGCAGGGCGCGCATGATCTCGCCGCTGTTCATATGCGGGCGCATTGCCGAGACGGGCAGGAAAGTGACGATGCCGCCGCCCGTCTTTTTGAGATATTCGATGAGGAAACGCGCGTCGTCCGCGTTCGCCGTGACGAGGTTCTGCATTGCCCCGCCGAACGCCGTTTCGAGCGCGACCTCGTACTTCTGCTCGGTGGTGACGATGTCCGCAATGGCGCCCTTGATCTTTTTGCCGAGCTCGGGGTCCCTCTTTGCGGTGAGCTGAAGGTTGCGGACGCTGTCTTTATAGCCGTCGAATTTGTTTTTGAGGTTTTTATACAGTTCGAGATTGTTGGAGAGATTTGCGATCGTCGTGTTGCAGTCGATGAGGTCCTGCGAGAGCTTCTGCCCCGAACGGACGAGGTCCGCTAAATTTTCGCGGAGTTCGGCTTCGCGCGCGTCCTTCCCGTCCAAAAACCCTTCGCTCGCCGCCTTCTGTTCCTTGCAGGCGGAAAGCTGGCGGGAATAATCGTCCTTGCGGCCCTCGGCTTTGGCGATCGCCGCGCGGACTTCGTCGATCCGCTCGCTCGCCGCCGTCTTCTGCGCCGAAAGGCTCCCCACGTTTGCCCGCACGTCGGCGAGATTCTCCACCGAAGAGATCTCGCTCGCGCGCTGTTCGTCGGAGAGCTGTTCGAAATGCAGAAGGCGGGCGTCCGTCTCCTGCAATTTGCGGGAGAGTTCCGCCGTCTTCTTTTCGATCTCGGCGTTCCGCTTTTCGCTCTCCTCCCGCTTTTTCGCGCTGCCCGCGGTGAGAACGTCGATCTCCTTGGTGCGGAATATTCCACGTCTTCGGACGCCGCGGAGAGACGGCGTTTATAGGAGGCGATCCGCTCGCCTAAAACGCGCGCTTCGCCGCTCTTGTGCTCTAAGCCCACTTCGAAGACGCGGAGCTTTTCGTTGAGGGAACGCAGTTCTTCGTCCTGCGCGGCGGCATTCTCGCGCGCGGCGGCTTCCCGCTCGTCCACGTCGGAAAGCGACGCCTCGACCTTCTCCAACCCTTCCGTCGCCTCGGCGATGCGGGCGCGGTGTTTTTTGGTCTCGTATTCGAAATTCTCGCAACGGGCGAGATAGGTGTTGACTTCTTCGTATTTGAGATCGGCGGAAAATTCACGGTACTTCTTTGCCGTTTCCGCCTGTTTTTCGAGGGGCTTCAACTGCTTTTCCGCCTCGTCCATGCGCTGGACGAACACGGTGAGATTGTCCCCCGCGCTTTCGAGCTTGCGCTCGATCTCCCCCTTCTGCGCCTTGAACTTCATCACGCCCGTCGCCTCTTCGAAAATGGCGCGGCGTTCTTCGGGCTTGGCGTTCATGATCTGTTCGACCTTGCCCTGCCCGATGATGGAGTAGCCCTCTTTGCCGATCCCCACGCCGTGCAGCAGGGCGACGATGTCTTTGAGGCGGCAGGGCTGTTTGTTGAGGAGATATTCGCTCTCGCCCGAGCGGTAGAGACGGCGGGTCATGGCGACTTCGTCGTACTCGATGTCGAACAGGCGGGAGGTATTGTCGAACACGAGGGTGACCTCGCAGTAAGAGAGGGCGCGGCGTTCCTGCGTGCCGTTGAAGATGACGTCTTGCATGCTCGAACCGCGCAACGTCTTTGCCGACTGCTCGCCGAGCACCCAGCGCACCGCGTCGGCAACGTTGCTCTTGCCGCAACCGTTGGGACCGACGATACAGGTGACGCCGTCGTCGAATTTGATGGAGGTCTTGTCCGCGAAGGATTTGAACCCCGCAAGCTGGATTTCCTTAAAGTTCATGAATGCTCCGTTAATCTGCGATAAAGTTTCTCTGCCGCGGCGGTCTCCGCCGCCTGTTTGCTCGTTCCTTCTCCCCGCTCCGTCTGCCCCATTGCGGCAACGGTGCAGACGTATTTCCCGCTCTCCTCGCGGACGTCGTACAAGGGGGTCTGCTTGGTGCGCTTTTGCACATATTCCTGCAAGAGCGACCGATAATTTTCGACTTCCGCGGCGACGATGGAGCGCTCGGCAAACGCGCGCGCCGCCCGCATGCCGCCGTCGAGATAAATCGCCCCGAGGATCGCCTCGGGAAGGCTCTCCACCGTTTTCGAGCCGAGATTCTGCCCGCTCCCCATAAAGCGAAGAAAGCGCATGAACCCCGCCCTGCGGCAGAGCGCCGCAAGCGCCGTTTTGGAGACGTACCGCTGGCGGAGCGCGGTGAGCTCGCCCTCTTCCGCCCGAGGATGGGCGGCATAGAGCCATTCGGAGACGATGAGTTCAAGCACGGCGTCGCCCAAAAACTCCAACCGTTCGTTGTTTTCGCCGCCGACAGCGTTGGAATAGGACTTATGCGTGAGCGCCGCCTTTAAGAGGGACTTGTCCGAAAAAACGTAGCCGATTTGCGCCTCTGCCTCGCAAAGAAGGTCGCTTGTAAAGTCTTCCCCGCTATTCATCGCTTTGACCGAACCCCGAAAGGCGCAACATTCTTTCGGTCTCGCCCACGAGGTCGTGGCGGCAGGCGTCGACCGCCTGTACGACGGACGGGCAGATGGCGTTCGCCTTGGAATTGCCGTGCGTTTTGACAACCACCTTTTTGAGCCCCAAAAAGACGGAGCCGCCGAGCTTTGCATAGTCGAGCATGCCGCGCAGTTTGTTGATCTGCTTGCGCGCGCAGACATATGCGAGTTTGCTCGAAAGATTGCGCTTGAATTCCTGTTTCAGGACGGCGGAGACCGTCTTTCCGCAGCCCTCCACCGCTTTCAGGGCGATGTTGCCCGAAAAACCGTCCGCAACGACGATCTCGACGTCGCCGTACATCAGATCGCGCCCCTCGACGTTGCCGACGAAGTTTACGCCTTTCGTCTCTTTGAGAAGGGCGTATGCCTCCTGGTGCAGGGGGTCGCCCTTGTGCTCCTCGGTGCCGTTGTTGAGAAGCCCGACGGTCGGGTCTTTCAGCCCGAACGCGGCTTTGCCGTAGGCGGTCGCCATGACCGCGAACTGTTGCAGGTATTGCGGCTTGCACTCGGCGTTGGCGCCGCAGTCGCAGAGCAGGGTGCGCGTTCCGCGCACGTTGGGTACGCCCGGGCAGAGCGCGGGGCGCAAAACCCCTTTCAGCCTGCCGATGAGCATGACGCCGCCCGTGAGCACCGCGCCCGTGGAACCCGCCGAGACGAACGCGCCCACGTTCTCGTCTTCTTTGAGCATGCGGAGCCCGACGACGAGGGAGCTGTCCTTTTTGGCGCGGACGGCGTGGGTGGGAACGTCGTCGTTCGTGACGACTTCGCTGCAATGCACGATCTCCACGCGGCTTGCGTCATAACGGTACTTTGAAAGTTCGGCTTCGATCGCCGCCTTGTCCCCCGTGAATACGACCGAAAAATCTTTGCGTTCGCCGAGCGCCAGAACGGCGCCCTTGACGATCTCGAGGGGAGCGTTGTCCCCTCCCATTGCGTCTACGACGATCTTCAACATCTGTCGACCCCTTTCGTCCCCGAAATTTCCTCTTGACGGGAACATAGAAGAATTGCGGGAATATTATACCATTTTTTTTCGGAAAAAACAATTAAATAAACGCCCTTTCGGGAAAAAGAGCGGCGAGCGTTTTCAAAGTATAAAATCGGGGCAGACGGTCGAAAATAGGCGTGCTGTGGGCAAAAAATTCCTGCGCTACATACAATAAGTAACGAGGGGAACGCCCACAAAAGAAGGTGCCGTATGAACGTAAAACGCGGAGAACTTTACTATGCCGATCTCTCCCCCGTGGTGGGGAGCGAACAGGGCGGCGTGCGCCCCGTGCTGGTCGTGCAGAACGATACCGGCAACAAGTATTCCCCTACCGTGATCGCCGCCGCCGTCACGAGCAAGATCCACAAGGCGCGGCTGCCGACCCATATCGAACTGCCGCAGGCGTTCGGGCTTGCGAAAGATTCGGTGATCTTGCTCGAACAGATCAGAACGATCGATAAAAAACGGTTGATGTCGCGCATCGGCGAGCTCCCGCCCGCCACGATGTCCCGCGTCAACCGCGCGATCCTCATCAGCCTCGGCTTCGCCGAGCAGAACAGGCAGTAAAAGGTGCGCCGCGGGGCAGTTGCCCCGCGGCGCATTTGTTTATTGATAAAAATTCTTTTATGCTTTTCAGAGAACGTCGCCCGCGGAGGAGACGCTCCCGTTCGTACATTCTACCGTAAAAGAGGACTTATCCGCCCACTTCTCCCCCTTTCCGACCGCAAGCCAATCCGAAGTCTGCCCCGAAAAGACGATCTTTCGGAGCGCAGTCATCTCCGCAAGCGACTGTTTCCCGATCTCGGAAACGCCGCCCGCAAATTCGATCTCTTCGATATATTTGCACTTATAAAAACATTTCTCGGGAAGGGCGACGCGCTCCGTGACCGTCACCTTTTTCAGCGATTGGGGGGCAAATTCGCCGTTCATCGGGAAAAAGAGGGCAAAATAACCGAAGATCATTTCGAAGGCGGCGCTGCCTGCCGTCTCGCGCGTGACCCCCAAATAGGGCAACGTGATCTCTTCGAGCGCCGTGCACTGCGAAAAAGCGCCCCAACCGATACAGATGACGCTCTCGGGAACGAAGATCTTTTCGGCTCCGCACTCCGAGAAGGCGGTCGGCACGATCCCGCGGGTCCCTTCGCGGAAGCGCAACTCGGCGACCTCTTCCGCCGCCCCGAGCGCCCACTTGCCGAGATAGCGGACGCCGTCTTCGTCTTCCGTTTGAAGGCTCTCGCAGTCGCGGAAGGGATTGTCGCCGCCGATCATCGTAACGCTCTCGGGAATATTGATTTTTTGCAGTTTCACGCAACCCGAGAACGCGAGACCTTCGATCGTCTGCACACCCTCGGGCAAGACGATCTCGGTGATCTCCGTGCAGTCGGAAAAATTCCCCACCGTGACGATCGTGGAAGGGAGCCGCACGACGCCCGCGATCTTGGGCGGCGCATAGACGACCTCCGTCTTGTCCTCGTTATACAGTACCCCGCCTTCGCTCGCGAGACCGTGACTGCCCTCCGCGACCGAGACGCTTTGGAGCGCTTCGGAACCGTCGAAGATAAAGAAACAGTTCTGGCGCGCGTCTTCGTCTTCCTCGCCCCATGTTGAAATCTTGCCGAATGCCGCCTCTTGAAGGGACGTACAATGCCCGAACGCTTCCGAAGCGACGTTTTCGACTGCGGGGAACGAGACCCGCGCAAGCTGCTCGCAACCGAAAAACGCGCAGTAGCCCACCGTTTTGACCGTTTCGGGCAGATAGACGGATTTCAGCTGAGCCTCGTTTTCGAAGGCGCTCTCCCCGACTTCGACGACGGGGCTCCCTTCATGGGTCGCCTCGGCGACAAGGCGGGTCCTGTCCGTCTCGCTTTCGTCGAAGCCCGCAATGCGGTAGCCCGTGACGGCTCCCGCCTCTTCGATCGCCTCGTAGCGCAAGCGGGAAGGGGTGAGGGAATAGCCGCAGACCTCGCATTTGCCGTTCTTCATGTTGTGCGCCTCTTCGCCGCTCTTTGACCCGCAACCGCGGAGGCAGATGTGGTAATGTACGCTCTCTTCCACCGTCCATTCTTTGCTCCAATCGTGTCCGAGCGCGGAAGTCGGGCGGGTTTCGGTGTGGGAAGGGTCGCTCTTGCAGACCCGTTTTTCTTCCCCTTTCGTCTCGCAACCCGCGGCGACGCTCTGCGTCCATTCTCCCCAATCGTGCTCGTGCTCCGCGGGCTTTTGCCCTTGCGCGCAACCCGAGACACCGATCGCCATGACTGCCGCAAGCGCGGCTCCGACCCATGCTTTCTTTTTCATCTTTTTCTCCTTTGAGATACACTTACTGTATCAAATCGATTTCAATTATACAGAAACTGTATATTGAAGTCAAGGAGAAAGGGGGCAAAATGGAAAATTTGAAAGAAAAAGTCGGAAAAAAGCTGAGGGAATGCAGGGAGCAGCTGAATATGACCCAACGGGACGTGGCGGCAAAGCTCGGCATTGCGCAACCCGTTTACCAACGGTTCGAGAAGGGAACGTTCGAGTGCAGTTATACGCAGTTGGTCGCGCTATGTAAACTTTACGACGTTTCCGCCGATTATCTGCTTGGATTGCGCGAATATTGAAAATTTGCGCCGCGGGGCAGTTGCCCCGCGGCGCATTTGTCCGTTTATGAAAACAGTTTGTTCTTTTCTTCGATGAGTTGTTCCGCCTTTTCGAGATAGGACGGGATATCTTTGGGGGAGCCGAGGCGTTCGATCCGTCCCTCGTCCAAAATGACCCGCTTGGTGATCGCATTGGAACCGACCGCAAGATTATCCGCGCTCTCTTCCATCACGTCGATGTTATACACCGAGGCGTACCCCTTCTTCGTCCAGCCGACGTTCTCGTGCGCGCCCGCCATGTACTTCTGGCGGTAGAGATAGTACGGCTCGTACCCCGCCTTGGTGAGCGCTTCCCGCGAGAACGCGATCATTTCGGCGAGATTTTCGTCGGAAAGAGGGGTGAGGGCGGGAGCTATTCCACGGGCGGACGAGGCGCCCACCCCCTTAATCCCCCTCCGAAGGAGGGGGTCGGAATAAGGTGCCCTCTCCCCTACCCCTCCCCCACTTGTGGGGGTGGGCAAGTGAACGGGTGCCGCCAGAAGATGCTCTTCCTTTAATTTTGCGCCCTTTTTGAGGCAGAGGGTGTGCACGGTGATGTTCTCGGGCGAAAGGGAAATTGCCTCTTCCACGCTCGAACAAAATTCGGCGACGCTCTCCCCCGTGAGCCCCGCGATGAGGTCGCAGTTGACGGTGAAGGGATAGGGCTTCGCCATTTCGAACGCCTCGTAAAGTTGCGCACGGGTGTGCTTTCTGCCGATCGCCGCGCGCGTTTTATCCGAAAAGGACTGCGCGTTGATACAGATGCGCGTGACCCCGTATTTTTGGCACAGGTCGAGCTTTTCCGTCGTGAAAACGTCGGGTCTGCCCGCTTCCACCGTGTATTCGACCTCTTTTGCGATCGGAGCGAGCATGCGGAGCACCCGTTCGAGGTCCTTCGGCTCCAACACGAAGGGCGTTCCCCCGCCCACATAGACGGAACGAAGGTTTTTGAGGAGCGGCTTTGCCCCCTCTAATTCCCGTTCGAGCGCGTCGAGATAGGCGGGAACATATTGCTTCGTCTTTTCGATGGGCGCGGTGATAAACGAGCAATAACTGCATTTGCTCGGGCAAAAGGGCAGGGAGACGTACAGGTCGACGTTCCCCTCTTTGCGCTCGTACACCCCTTTTTGCCCCTCTAAAACGCGCGCGACGAGTTCGATGTTCTCCTCGGAGACCTTCAACCGACGGAAGAGGGGGCGGAAGTCGCGCCCTTTTTCGAGCTCGCCGTATGCAAGGCGGGTGGGACGGATGCCCGTGAGAGACCCCCAGGGCAAATTCTTTTGGAAATGCGAGGACAAGACCTCGTACAATGCGAGTTTTGCGTAGCGTTTGAGAAGGCTCTTTTGCTCCGTCTTTGTGGCGGCGGAAAAGGCGTTTTCGAACACGTGCGGCGTTGTGCCGAGCACGACCGTGTTGCGGACGAGGAGAGGACCCACCTCCCCGTTTTCGGGAGCGCGAAGAAGTTGAAGGGAGTGCTCGATCGAAAGCTCCTCCCAGCCGCGGAAGAGACGGACGACGTCCATGAGCTCGGGTTCGAGCCATTTTTCGGTTGACGTAAGCATTTTTGAATACCCGTTGTGCGTTTTGTAAGTCCTCTCTTTGGAAAGGAGAAATAGGGACATGTTTCGGCAAGCTCAACATGACGTGATTGGGGAATGCCCACCCCCTTAATCCCCCTCCATTGGAGGGGACAAGTGGGACATGTTTCGACAAGCTCAACATGACGTAATTGGGGGATGCCCACCCCCTTAATCCCCCTCCATTGGAGGGGGCAGTGGGACATGTTTCGACAAGCTCAACATGACGTATTCCCGATGAAAGGGGCGTTAGTTGCTGCTGCGGCGCACGTCGTAGATCTTGTTGTTGTATGCCTTGATCTTTTTGATGAGCACCTCGACGTCCTGCCGGTTGGTGAGGGTCACCGTGACGTCGATGATGGCGTTTTCGTTCTTATCGTACCTGCCGTTGATCGAGGTGATGCCGAGCTTCATTTCGGCAACGCTGCCCGCGATCGCCGCGATCGCCGCGCCCTGTTCCGCCGCAGTGACGACGATCGCCGCCTTGAACTGCGCGCCGCCCTCGGTGATCCACTCCGCGGGTTGCAGACGCTCTTCTTCCACCCCGCGCATGTTGGGGCAGTCCCTGCGGTGAATGACGATCCCCCTGCCCCGCGTGACAAATCCGATGATGTCGTCCCCGGGGACGGGAGAACAGCACCCCGCAAAGCCGACGAGGAGCCCCGTCGTGCCGTTGACGATCACCGACCCCTTTGCGAGCCTGCCGCGGTACTGTTGCGGCATGAGGGGCTGAGGGACTTCCCGCTTGAAATAGTCGATGAGCTTAAAGAGGACCTGGCTCACCGTCGTCGCGCCGTAGCCGACCGAGGCGAGCATTTCGTCGATCGAGGCGAAGGAGAGTTTTTCGGAGACCTTTTTGAAGCTCTCGTCGGTCAAAATGTCGGAAAGGGCATAGCCCTTGCGCTTTGCCGCCTCTTCGAGCATGCTCCTGCCGAGACGGATATTCTCCTCCTTCATGTTCTTTTTGTAGAACGCCTTGATCTTTGCCTTGGCGGAGGAGGATTTGATGAATTTCAGCCAATCGCGCGAGGGTCCCTTGGAGCCGGGCGATGTGATGATCTCGACGACGTCGCCGAGTTCGAGCGTGGAGCTTAAAGGGACGATCTTGCCGTTGACCTTTGCGCCCGTGCAATGGTTGCCCACTTCCGAGTGGATGGCATAGGCGAAGTCGACGGGGGTCGCCTCGGCGGGAAGGGAGATGACTTTGCCCTGCGGGGTGAACACCAAGAGCTCGTTGCCGAACATCTCCCCCTTGACCGTATCGAGAAATTCTTTGCTGTCTTTGAGGTCGCCCTGCCACTCCATCGCCTCGCGGATCCATGCGACGCGCTGGTCGAGAGACGTCTCTTCGGTGCGGTTCTCCTTGTATTTCCAATGCGCCGCGATGCCGTATTCCGCCGTGCGGTGCATCTCCTCCGTGCGGATCTGGATCTCGAAGGGCTGACCGAAGTTGGTGACGACCGTCGTGTGCAAAGATTGGTACATATTGGGTTTGGGCGTGGCGATATAGTCCTTGATCCGCCCCGGGATCGGCTTCCATTTTTTGTGGATTTTGCCGAGCACTTCATAGCATTCGTCTACCGTGCCGACGATGACGCGCACTGCCGTCAGATCGTAAATTTGGTCCAACGTCTTGTTCTTCGTCTTCATCTTTTTATAGATGGAGTAGAAGTGCTTGGGACGCCCGAACACTTCGCCGTGGATATTCGATTCGGTGAGGATCTCGTTGATCTCCTCGACGACGAAATCCACGAAACGGTTGCGTTCTTCGAGCTTTTGGTGAATGTTCTCCACCAAAAATTCGAAGGCGGAAGGGTCGAGATATTTGAGGCAGAGGTCTTCGAGTTCGCACTTGATCTGGCTGATACCGAGCCGCCCCGCGATGGGCGCGTAAATATCGAGCGTCTCCTGCGCCATTTTTCTCTGCCGCTCTGCCGAGAGATAGTTGAGAGAGCGCATATTGTGGAGACGGTCGGCGAGTTTGATGATGATCACGCGGATGTCCTTCGCCATGGCGACGAAGATCTTGCGGAAATTTTCCGCCTCCTCCTCTTCCTGCGATTTGAACACGATACGGTCGAGTTTGGTGACCCCCGAGACGAGCGCGAGCACCTCTTCGCCGAATTCCCTGCGGATGTCTTCGTCGGTGCAGGGGGTATCTTCGATGACGTCGTGCAGGAGCGCGCCCGCGACGGTCGCCGTGTCCAGACCGAGGTCGACGAGGATCTCCGCAACGGCGCACGGGTGGATAAAATACGGCTCCCCCGAAGCGCGCTTCTGGTTGCGGTGCGCCTCGGCGGCAAAGTCGTATGCGTGCAGGAGCATATCCCGCCCCTCGCCCGTGTAATATTCATAGATCTTCATTAAAATGGGTTCCATAATTGCCTCTTTTTGCGCCCCAAAAAAGCCTTTTAACGCGCCGCTTCCTCCCGCAAGCGCAGAGCCGCGGCGTAGATCTTCGAGCGGGAGAGCTCTGTTTTTTTGCCGCGGACGACGCCCAGCCGCCCCTCCGAACATTCGATGAGCCCGAGCTCGGAAAAGACTGCCATGGCGAAAATGAGCTGTTTTTCGTCCCCCTGCCGCAGGAGCCGCGCCGTTTCGGCATACGTCTGCCCGACGGCAATCCCCTCGGCGGCGCGCAGACGCACAAACGCCCCGATCATCGCCTCGCGCGAGAGATCGACCCCGCAGAGCATGCGGTCTGCCCCGCTCTCCGTACCCGCATACAGGCGGGCTTTGCCCGTTCTCTGCGGCACGGCGGGGGGCTGTTCGAGAAAGACGATATTTCGATAGGCGGAGAGGTCGCACTCGGGGTCGGGAGAGAGGAGCACGACGTTGCGCATGCTGTTCGACGACAGGCGGAAGAGGTCGTGCGGAATGGCGGAAAGGGAGGGAAACAACTTTGCCGCCTGCCCGTCCTGCGAGACGACGCACAAGCCGTATGCGCTCGCCCCGTCGAGCTCGGAGATGAGACGGTCGAGGTCGGCGGCAGACACCGTTTCGGCAGGTTTTTGCTCCCCGCCGAGAGAGCGCACGAAGTTTTCGAACCCGTTCTCGCAACCGTCCTCGCTTTCGGGATCGTAGATGACCGAACGGATAAAGCCCTTGATACTCTCCCTGCCGTGAAAACTCGAGACGTTGCATTCGAAAACGGCTTGCTTGCGCACCCCGCTCCGCAAAAGTTTGAGGTCGGCGTATCCGCCGAAGTACATGAAGTCCATCCCGTCCTGCGAAAGAGAGAGGTGGGGAGAGAGCGGCTTGATGGGAGCGGCGTTCGTCTGCCCGAGGGTGGTGAAGAAGAGCGGGCGGCGGTTGCCGACCCCGTACGGTTCGAGCAGTTCGAGCTCCTCGGCGAGCCGCCGCGGGAAACTCCCCTCGATCTCCCCGCACACCCCGACGGTGGGCACGAAATCTTCGCGGGAGTAGTGTTCCTTCAGATATGCGTCGAGCGCGAGCCTGAGCGCGCCGAGATTTTCTTCCTTGATGTTGACGCCCGCCGCCTGCGCGTGCCCGCCGAATTCTTCGATGAGACCCGACGCGCTTTTGAGCGCCTCGAAAATGTTGACGTTTTCGATGCTGCGCGCGCTCCCGCGGAGCATTTCCCCTCTGCGGACGAACAAGATCACGGGGCGGACAAATTCCTCCGCCAGCCGCGCCGCCACGATGCCGATCAGCCCCGCATGCCAATTTTCGCCCACCAACATGACGATATTATCATATGCGCCCTGCGCCATGATCGCCGAATGCGCCTTGTCGTAGAGCTCGTCGCACAGCCTTTGACGCTCGGAGTTGTATGCCTGCAACTGTTCGGCAAGTTCGAAGATCTCCTCTTCGTCCTCGGTGGTGAAAAGTTTGAGCGCCGAACGCGCGTCCCCCATTCTGCCCGCGGCATTGACGCGGGGAGCGAGGGTGAAGGCGAGCGTCTGCGCCGTGAGCGTCCCCCCCTTGCCGAGAAGCGCCGCAAAGGCGGGACGGAGCTGTTTCCGCATGAGGGCGAGACCTTCGTACACGATGTCGCGGTTTTCCCCCGTGAGGGGCACGCTGTCCGCAACGGTGGAGAGGGCGCAGAAGTCGAGGAGGGCGTTTGCCTTCTCCCCGATGAGAGCCGTCGCCAGCTTGAAGGCGACGCCCGCGCCGCAGAGGTTATCGTAGGGATACTCGTCTTTGAACTTGGGGTTGACGCAGATACAGTCGGGAAGGCGTTCGGGCAGTTCGTGGTGGTCGGTGACGATGACGAACGCGCCGAGCTCCTTGATATATTCGATCTCTTTATAATTGGAAATCCCGCAGTCGACGGTGACGATGAGGTCGGGAAGAAATTCGTCGAAAATACGGTCGATCGCAGCAACGTTCAAGCCGTACCCTTCCTCGCGTTCGGGGATATAGAGATAGGGCTCGATCCCGTAGGCGGAGAGGGCGCGCAACATGATCGCGCATGCGCCGATGCCGTCCGCGTCGTAGTCGCCGTACACGGCGACCCGCCAGCCTTCTTCGCGGGCGCGGGACAACAGCTCCGCCGCCTCCCGCATGCCGCGCATGAGAAAGGGGGAGAGAAAATTCTCCCCCGAAGGATGCAGGAAGCGCCTCATCCGCTCTTCATCCGTCTGACCGCGCGAATAGAGGATCCCCGCCGTCGTTTCGGTGATGTCGAGCGCGCGCGCAAGTTCCCGCACGCGGTTGAGTTCTTCAAGCGAAAATTCGTATTCGCGGACGATTTTTTTCATACTGCAACCCGTAAAAACCAAAAAACGGCGGAGCCCGCCGTTTTTCCTTTGGTCGATGTTTAAGCCTGCGTTTCCGCCGGCGTTTCTTGCGCTTTCTTCTTCCCGACGTATCTCTTGCGGGAGGATTTGAGCTTGTCGAATTTGCTCTTCAACGGGACGAACACCGCGGGAGCGAGAAGGAACGACGAATAAACGCTCACCGCAAGCGGCAGAAGAAGAGGCAACACAAACAGACGGACCCCGCCCGACGCCAGAGCGCCGAGCACGACGATCGCGACCGCGATTGGAATGAGGACGGCGCAGACGAGCTTCCGCGAAGCCAGAACGGACGTTGCGACAGCCTCTCCCGCGGAGAGGGACTCATAGGCGGGATCTTTGAAGTTCTCGCGCATTCTCGCGCACTGCAAGAGCCACAAGACGACGGAGAAGATCATGGCGACACCCGCAAAGAGCATGGGCGCATAGGCGTATACGGGAATGCGCGTGATGGCGAAGATCGAAAGGGTGAGAAGGGTATCGTTGACGCAGCCGACGAGCCCCGCAATGGCGTTCCCCCACCCGAAACGGAACCCGACGTAGACGAGCGAGACAATGCCCGCGACGGCAAGCGCGACCGCAGCCCGCCAGCTCGCCTCGTACAAGCGCTCCGAACGCAGGGTGTGCGCAGTGACGTGGATGTCCGCATTCGAGACGCCGAGCGCCGTGACGCTTGCCTCCACCGCATCGCGCAAGGAGGAGAGGGTTTCGTCGGAAACGTCGCTCCCGAAGGTGTAGGTGAGGCGCTTATAGCCGTTCTCCGAAACATAGGTCATTTCGAGCTCGTCCGAGACCTGTTTGTCCGAATAGGAGACGCCCTTCTGCGCGATCGCGTCTTCGCAAGCCTTTTCGAGATCGGCTTCGCGGTCCTCGATCGAGACGACTGCGTCGTAAGAAACTTCGATCGTCTTCTTTTCGGGACGGACATAATTGAATCCGAACACGGCATACATTACGATACCGGCTATGATGAGCAACGCGGAAACCGCAATCCAGACGGGAAGCAGTTTGCCGGGAAGAAAACGCTTATTCATCGTCTTCTACCTCCTCTCTCTTAAAATGACAGAATTTCCCGGGGTTGCCCGAAAGTCCCATTGTGACATACCACAGGAAGCGGTTCAAGCCGAGCGAGCCGAGCCCGGAGAGCGCGACCCCGAAGGTGAGCGCAAGACCGAACACGCTGAATTCGCCGAGGGCGATCAGATATACGAGAAGCGCGATCGCCAACAGAACGATGTGCAGATCGAAGACATGCCAGAACGACTTTTTGTAACCCGTTTTGACCGAGGAGACGATCGTCTTGCCGAGGGCGAATTCCTTGCGGGCGTATTCGTATGCGACCGCGTCGGAGACGCCGAGGAGCAGCGACGAGAGCACGAACGCGAGGATCGTGCCGAGCCCCACGGGGATCGGGATCGCCCAGAAGATGAGCACCATCACGACCGTAAAGAGGAGATAGGTGAGGATATGGGCAAAGCCGAGCGCATGATAACGGACAAGGAAGAACACGGACATCGCAACGAAGAGCAAACCGATGACGATGTACACGAGGGAGAGCGCGCTCAGTTCGAAAGAGCCGATCTTTAAGCCCGCAAAGCCCGCCTGTAAACGGACGACCTCGCCGCAGGACATCCCGAATTCGACGCCCGTAAGGTCGAGCGCGGTGTCGATCGTATTGGCGACGATCGCGGCGGAGTCGGACGTGTAGGTGCCGCTGATATACAGATCATCGTGGATCTGCTCGGAGATGGAGAGCCCGATGACCTGTTCGCCGCCGACCTGAATGAAGAGGTAACCGCTGCTGCCCGCGGCGTCTGCGGTCGCGCTCGACAAGAGTTCGAGCCCGAGATCGGTAAAGTCGACCTCGACATAGGCAGTTCCCAGATTGTTCCGCACGGAAGCGCCCTTGATATAGTCGCTCGCGGGCTTTTGTTTGCTCCCCGTCTCGGGAATGATCTGGTTCGCGGCGGAAGCGTCCTGGCTCGTGCCGTAGAGAACGGTGGGTTCTCCCATATAGGAGAAGTAGAGGAATGCCGCGATCGAAGCGTCGAGCGAGGCGGGAAGGCTGACGGAGACCGTGTACCCGTCCTTCACCTCGATGGAAATGCCCTCGCAGTGAAGGCTCTCGAAGCGCTTTTTCAGGCATTTGAGCTGTGCGGCAAACGCCTCTTTGAACTCTTCGGAGGGCGCTTCGCCGCCGTCGCAGACCGTCTCTTTATCGAGATAGACGGCACCGTCCGCATAGGCGACGTACTCTTTGCCGTCTTCCGTTTCCCCGTTGTCGCGGTATTCTTTTGCGGAAATGACGCCTTCGGGATACATCACGACGGAATAGCCGCCGCCGAAGTAGCTCGCCTCGTCGCCGAACTGATATGCACCGAAATCAGAGCTCTTCTCCGTCCAATTGATGATGGGGTTAAAGAATTTGAAAGGAGCGTTTCCGCTTTCTCCCTCATTCTCCACCCACCCGACGGGGAAGGGCACAAAACACACAAAACATAAAACGGCGATGATCAACGAGATCAGGGTGAGAACGATCGCCGATTTTATCTTACCCATTGTTGCCTCCTGTCCGAAAAAAATCTTCCGTGAAATCGCGTTCGGAAAATTTATCTTTTTTCATTATATATAATTTGCGATTTTCCGTCAAGCCGAAATGAGCCGCATTTTAGATTTTTTGTTAATTTTCTCGGGATTTGCGCGCGGCGAGAATGTGCATCGCGCACTCGATACGCTTTTTCATCATCGCGCAGGTCATTTCGTAGGGGACGTCGACGTCGCCGCAGTAATGGTAGTTGTTGGCGCTGCACCCGCCCGAGCAGATGAATTTCGCGAAACAATCACCGCATTTTTTGCGCGTGAACAGACAGCTCGAAGCGAATTTTTCGCGGATTTCCCCGTTGAGCTTCCCCTCGAACACGTTGCCCATGAGCCACTTTTTATCCCCCGCGAACTGGTGGCAGGGGTAGATGTCGCCGCTAGGCACGACCGAGAAATATTCGTTGCCCGCGCCGCATGCCGAGACCCGCTTGGAAAGGCAGGGTCCGCCTTCGAGGTCGATGTTGAAATGGAAGAAGTTGAACCCCTCTCCCCTCTCCTCGCGGGCGAGGTATTCGTCGCAGAGACGCTCGTATTCCTTTTCGATCTCGGCAAGGTGTTCCTCCTTGATCTGCAAGTCGGGAATGTCGGTGACGACGGGTTCCATCGAAATGGAATCGAAGCCCTGATCGGCGAGGAAGAGCACGTCCTTGGAAAAATCGAGGTTCTTTGCCGTGAACGTGCCGCGCACATAGTAATGCTTGTCCCCGCGCGAACGCACGAACTTTTTGATCTTTTCGATGACCGCGGCATAGCTCCCCTTGCCCGAGACCGTCTTCCGCACCGCGTCGTGCACTTCGGGTCTGCCGTCGAGGGAGAGGACGACGTTTTCCATCTCTTCGTTGAAGAACTTGATCGTCTCGTCGTCGAGCAAGAGCCCGTTGGTCGTTGTGGTAAAGAGGAAACGCTTGCCGCGCTTTGCCGCCTCTTCCTTGGCGTAATACACGGTCTGCTTGACGACGCCGAGATTCATGAGCGGCTCGCCGCCGAAAAAGTCGACTTCGAGCACCTTTCTCGACCCGCTCTCGCGAAGGAGAAAGTCGATCGCCGCCTTCGCCGTTTCGAAGGGCATGGTCTCGCGCACGGAGTGGTATGCCCCTTCGTCCGCAAAGCAGTAGCGGCAGCGCAAGTTGCAGTCGTGCGAGACGTGCAGGCACAGCGCCTTTACTTCGCGGCTCTTTAAGGGATATGCCTTGGTCTCCTCTTTGTTGAGGAGCCCCTCCCGTTCGAGATCGGCAATTTGGGCAAGCTCTTCGTCCGTCATTTCGACGGGCTCGCCCTTTAAGTGGCGCGCCGTTTTTTCGTCGCATTCGTGCAGAGAGCCGCTCCCCGTATCGTAGAGATAGAATTTATCGTGATATGTAAAGATATGCAACATAAAAATTTCGTCTTTAACGGAATTGGGGGAGCAACGTTGCCGCTGCTCCCCGAAAACCCGATCGCGATTTACTTCTTCTCGATCTTTTGTTCTCTTGTGACGCGCTCGCAGGACTGGTTGCCTACCGTGCAACTCGTTTTGCATGCCGATTGGCAGGTGCTTCTGCACTCGCCGCAACCTGTGACCTTCTTTTCCGCGGGTCTTGCAATCGTTTTGATCATAACCGTCTCCCGATGTTTTTTTCTTATTATACAACGGCGCGCGGAAAATAGCAACTGTTTTTTCCTACTCTTTCCTTATTTTTATGCCGAGAAGGGCTCCGAGCCCCCCGAAAAGGGCGCAGAGCGCAAGATCGGCGAGGAAAAGTACGGAAAAGCGGAATCCGCCGATACAGCCGAAGACGAGCGTGGTGAGGAGCAGGGACAAAACGCCCGCAATGATCCCCTTCCAGAGCGCGCCGCCGCGGCGGATGAAGAGAAGAGAGAACGCGAAAATCCCCACTGCGAGAATGACGCGGTCGATGATGGCGATCGTCATGTCGGACGGGGCATAGGCGCGGACGAAAACTGCGAACAGGGCGGCGGCAAACAGGCTGAATACCGTGGAGAGAAGCGCCGCCAGACCGCATTCCCGCACCCCTTTTTTGAACGCTTCCATAAAAACCTCTCATGCCTTTTTTCTCCAAAATATGCGGAAAAACGCCCGTTCATGACTTGATTCGGGAAAATGAGGGGGAGATTTTTTCGGAATGACAAAGTGGAATTTGCGCGCAAATGCGTCATTCCGAGGCGCAAAGGGAAGAACGAAGTCCGAATGGCGGCTCTCCGAGGGAATCTTGGTACGTCCAAGTTCGTTTTGACCGAACCCGAACGCAACAAGATGCCTTCGCGGATTGGCTTTTGCGGACTGCGTATTCACGTTTCGGCTCAGCATGACGCGCGCGGGGCAGGGGGATGCGATTGGGGATACCCCCACCTGTCTCACTTCGTGAGCCACCCGCCCCCACTTATGGGGGCAGGTCTCACCCCCTTAATCCCCCTCCGAAGGAGGGGGCGAGGAATGAGGAGGAGATTTCTCCACTTCGCCTTCGGCTTCGGTCGAAATGACAAAGTGGGAATGGGGGCGGGAGTAAAAAAACAGCCCTGAGGGAGGGCTGTTTGATTTGCGTATGATTTAAGTTGACTGTTATTCGCTCTTTCCGTCGTCGGCGTCGGAAGAGGCGGGCTGTTCGGGAACCTCGGTCGGCTGTTCGGGCTCCTTCTTGCCCTTCTTTTCGGCAACTTTGCGAACATCCGCCCCGAAATTTCTTTTTACTATCTGCTTTACTATTTAAAATAAAAATTAATTTAGTATGTTTATTTTCATGTTCTAAATATTTTAATAATTTATCACTAATTTCCTTATTTTTTTTACTAACATCTGATTTACTTGGTA
>CANRCY010000009.1 GCA_947629225.1 uncultured Clostridia bacterium
CCCCGAAAGCGAACTGAGAAAAGCCGCAAAGCTCGCCGTCTGCAAGATCAATATCGACTCCGACCTGCGCGTCGCCTTCACCGCGGCGATCAGAAAGCACCTTGCGGAGAACCCTTCCCACTTCGACCCCCGCCAATACCTCGGCGACGCAAGGGCGAACATGAAGGAAATGGTAAAGCACAAGATCGTAGACGTGCTCGGTTGTGCGGGAAAAGCATAACGTCTGAAAATTTTCACCGTCCGCGGAGTTCTCCGCGGGCGGCTTTTTTTATAAAATTCAGTCAAAACATGCGGAAATGAAGCGGAGACCCGTTCGGCTTCACTTCGTTTCGCTCGGGGTGACGGTCATATCATGAAAAGCAGTTTGAAAACATTTAATTTATTTAGAAAAAGAGGATTTGAGGGGGCTTTTCGAAGGCACTGAGTGGAATTTTTTGAAAAATTTTTGAAAAAATTTTTTTCACCTCTTGATTTTCTCAATAAATTGCAGTAAAATGGAACACACTCAACACAAAGGAGAAAAAATCATGAAGCGAAGAATTTTGGTCGTTCTTTTGGCAGTCTGCGCCGCTCTCTGCATGGCGTTCGGCGTTGCGGCATGCAAGAAGACAGCCCCGAACGAGACGGGCGATAACCCTCCCGTTGTGGAACCGGGCGGGCAAGAGGGGGAAGACGGGGACGACAAAGACCCCTCAGGTCAAAATCCCGAAGGGCAAGGCGGAAAAGAACAGGGGGACGAGGGAAAAGACAAACCCCATGAGCATATTTACGGGGAATGGAAGACGGAAATTCCCGCGACCCATTTGACCGAAGGCACGGAGCGGCAATTCTGCAGTTGCGGCGAATATCGGGAGCGGACCATTCCGAAAACCAAGGAGCATTCCTACGGCGAATGGCAGGTGGAGACCCCCGCGACCCACCTGATCGAGGGCGTAAAGAGGCAGTACTGCGCATGCGGAGAATATCGCGAGGAGAGCATTCCGAAGACGGCAGAACATTCTTACGGCGACTGGAAAGTGACCAAGGAAGCCACCTGCAAGGAACAGGGCAGAGAGGAGCGCGAATGCCCCTGCGGGGAAAAGGAGACGAAGGAACTTCCGCTCACGGGGCATGATTTCGAAAATATGACCTGCAAAGGATGCGGACTGAAAGCGAGCCTCGGGCTCGAATACGAGCTCATCAACGGGGATCGGGAATACGAAGTCACGGGGTTGGGAAACTGCAACGATTTGAGACTCATCATCACCAATAAATTCAACGGAAAGCCTGTCACCGCGATCGGAGAAGAGGCTTTTTCTCTTTGTGACGAACTCCTCGCTGTCACCATTCCCGCAAGCGTGACAACGGTCGGCACGGGCGTGTTTGCGGGATGTTTCTCACTGGCGCAGATCGAAGCGGACAGAAGCAACCCCGTCTTTCACGCGGAGGGAAACTGCCTGATCGAGACGGCGAGCAAGACGCTTGTCGCAGGGTGCGCGAGCAGTGAAATCCCCACGGACGGCAGTGTGACCTCGATCGGGGCGGGCGCGTTTTGCGATTGCGACGGGCTCAAAGAATTCACCATCCCCGCCTGTATAGAGACGATCGGGGAAATGGCGTTTAAGCGTTGCCGAGAGCTCAAAAGCGTGACGATCGGCGGCGGAACGATCGGGAAAGAGGCGTTCGCATACGATCAAAAGCTCGAACGGGTAACGATCGGGAGCAATGTGACGGCGATCGGGCAGGGAGCCTTCGATTGCTGTATCAAGCTCGAGAAAATCTCCTTCGAGGGGGAGAGCAGTCTTTCCGAAATCGGGGAACAAGCCTTCCAATACTGCAATGCGCTCAAACAGATCGACCTTCCCGCGAGCTTGACGACGATCGGGGATGAGGCTTTTTTGGATTGCGGCAAACTGGCGAAGATCTCCTTCGGAGAAAACAGCCGTCTGCGTTCGATCGGGACGCTGGCGTTCGAATATTGCGAAAAGCTCGCCGAGATCGCCATTCCCGCAAGCGTGACGGCGATCGGACAGGCGGCGTTCGACGGTTGCGACGGATTGAAAAAAGCGTACTTCGAAAACGCAGACGGTTGGAGCGTTTCCAAATCTTCCTCCATGAAGAATGCACAAATTCTGCAAAATCTCGGCGATCCCGCAACCGCCGCAGGGTATTTGACCGACGAATATTGCAATTTTTATTGGCAACGTTCAAAGTAATGTCGCCCCCTTCCCTACCCTCCCCCCAACAAGTTGGGGGGAGGCGAGAGGACGTTTTGAACGCGTCATGCTGCCCCGCGCGCTGTCCTGTTTCTCTAAGCGCGGCACGAGCCCGTAGGGCGAAGTAGCCGTAATTTGAATACGCAGTCCGCTTTGCCAATCCGCGAAGGCATCCTGTTGCGTTTTGTTTGGTTTTTAACGTACTTGGACGTAACAAGATTCCCTCGGAGAAATGCCGTTCGGACTTCGTTCTCTCCTTTACGGCTCGGAATGACGCATTGTCGCCTTGCGCAACATGACGTGATCTTAAGGTAGAGATGTCTCCGCTTCGGTCGACATGACAAATAAAAGCACGGAGGGGGGCAATTATGTCATTTCGAGTGGAGCGAAGCGGAATCGAGAAATCTCAACAATATTTTTAAGGTGACACCCTTCGACAAGCTCAGGGTGACGTATTTGGAACAGCGGGCAGCTCAGGGTGACGTATTGGGATATGCCCCGAAAGGGGGTACGATAACCATGCAAGAAAATAAGGCGCCCCCTTCCCTACCCTCCCCCCAACAAGTTGGGGGGAGGCGAGAGGACGTTTTGACAGTTGGAACGATGCGGCTCGGAATGAGGCGTTGTCGCTTTCGCGCAACATGACATTTTTCGGTGCGCGGGCTCATACAATCAAGCGTGAACGGTATTTTCGCCATTGTATTTTTGATCTCCGCGGTAACGCTCCTTTTAATCGACCCGAACGGGTTTCTTTCCGCACTCCTCAAAGGCGGGGAAAAGGCGGCGACGCTCTCCCTCTCGCTCCTTGCCGTCTACTGCGTCTGGCTCGGGTTTTTTAAGGTAGCGGAGCGGAGCGGGATCGCCGAAAAGCTCTCCCGTTTGCTCTTTCCCGCGGCAAAGAGGCTGTTCCGCTCCCAAAACAAAGATGCGGTGTATCTTGCGGCGTGCAACCTCACCGCCAATTTTTTGGGCTTGCCGGGCGCCCCCACTCCCCTCGGGATCAGAGCCGCCGAAAAGTTCTGCGCTGCGCGCGAACACTACGCCGCAGACATGCTCTTTGTGCTCAACGCGACGAGTCTGCAACTTCTGCCCACGACCGCGATCGCTCTGCGCCTTGCCTTCGGCTCGGCGGACGCCGCGGACATTTTTTTGCCCACCCTGCTTGCGACCCTTTTTTCGACCCTGCTCGGGGGGACCCTCGTCTTTCTCACCCGCAAGAGGAAGCCATGAAGTACTTCGCCCTCATCGTCCCCCTTTTGTTTTTGGCGCTCTTTGTGTATGCGCTCTTCAAACGGGTCAAACTTTACGACTGCTTTACGGACGGGATCAAAGAGGCAGTCTCCCTGCTTTTGTCCCTCTTCCCCTATCTTGCCGCGATGCTCATGCTCTCGGAACTGTTCGAGGCGAGCGGGCTTGCGGCAAAACTCAACACGTTTCTTGCACCCGTATTCGATTTTCTCGGCATTCCGCCCGAGATCGGAAAGCTCGTGCTCCTCAAACCTTTTTCGGGGAGCGGCTCGACCGCCCTTCTTTCGGAGATCTTTTCGAAGTACGGCGCAGACAGCTACATCGCCCGATGTGCCTGCGCCGCATACGGTTCGAGCGAGACGGTGTTCTATATCTCCGCCGTCTATTTTGCGGGAACGAAGCGGAAAAACTTGGCAAAGCCCATTCTCATTGCCTTGTTTTCCAACTTCTGCGCCGTCATCCTCGGCTGCCTTTTATGCCGAATCCTTTGACCGTATGCCCTTTCGTGAGGAAAATTCAAAAAAGTCCCCCCTTCTTTGAAATTATCTTTCAAATTCTGTCACGGCGGGTTAAAAATAAAAATTTTCGGAAAAAACAAAAAATTTTATTTACTTTTGCCGAAAGAGCAAATATAATAAGAGCATAAAAAATCACTCATAATTTTCCCCCTTATCATAAGAAAGCCTCTCCGTCATTGTTCGGAGGGGCTTTCTTATTGTCTGATTGGGTGCCGTAAAACACCCCCTCAGTCACGCATTCTTGCGTGACAGCGTTTTGGCGGCAGGGACCGCCAAAACCCCGTCGCGTTTGCCAACGCTCCTGTCGCGGCGCGGTTCACAGCGCACCGCGCTGTTGAACAGAATGCACCGCTCCACCCTCAAGGGGGAGCCAAGAAAGAAAAAACCGCGCGACGAGGGGCGGACAAAGGAAACGGTCAGGGTTCTTCGCCGCATTCGGCATAGACGAGCAACATGCCGTAGATGAGACCTGGCCCGAAATTGAAGAAGTGACAGTCGGTAATGCTTGTCAGAATGAGGGCGGCGACGCTCAAAAACAAAAACGTTTTTGCCGCGGAGGGCTTGCGGAAGAACATGACGAGCGTTTCGAGACGGTGGAGCAGATAGCACGCAAGGGCAAAAACTCCGCCCGAGGCGAGAAGTTGGATATAGGTATTGTGATAACGGGGAGGCAGAAACGCCGATTCGGGAAGCTCGCCCCAACGGTCCACCACGCTGTAATCGACCTCGTACCAACCCACGCCGAACGCGGGCGACTTCTTGAAGAACCCGATCCCGCTCTTGTAGATCTCGAATCTTCCGTTATTGCCGAAACCGATCTCGAGAATGCTCTTGAAGACGTCTTGGACCTTTGCGCGGATCGCGGGCACGCACAGCGCCGTGACGACCGCGAGAACGATCGCAAGCGCAAACGCGCCGACCGTGATACAATTCTTTATCCGCGCGGCGCCCTTCGAGAAAATTGCCATGAGCACGAGCGCCGCCACGAACACAATCCCGCCGAAGAGCATCGAACCTCTGCTCTGCGTTAAAACGAGACCGCCCAACAGGAAGAAGGAGAGAATGACCCACAGCCAGCCGTGCTTTTTATTGACGGCGAGAAGGAGCGGGGCGGGAGCGCACATCGCCAGAACGCAGCCGACGTTGTTGTACATGCCCCATCCCGTGACGAGCACGCCGCGGTCTACGTCGCGCCCCTGTATCATTGCCTCTATGATCGTCGTTTTGCTCCCCGCTTCGATCGGTTGGAGATACATGCCGAATACTTCGAACACGACGCCGCATCCGACGAGCGTCAGAAGGAGCGCGAATTCCTCTTTTTTGGCGTTTGCCCAATCGATCCCGTAATAGAAGAGGAAGTACAGACCGCAGAGAGCGGCGATCTGGGTAAAACCGAACAGGACCGAACGGAAACTGTAATATTTGCTGAAAAGTCCCGCGAGGAGATAGCTGAGCCCGAGCGCGGCAAAGCCGATCGCGAGCTTCGGGACTTTTTTCTTTCCGCCCTTCAAAAAGAGCGTGACGAGTCGTCCGATGATGAGGACCGCCGCCACGGCGAGGATAAAGCAAAGCTGAACGACGAAGGCGGGATCATAGAATACGGAAGGCTCCCACCCGTGCGTGTTGATCAAAGAGTGGACGGCGGGGTTGTTCCGCGGCGAGAGGGTGAGATAACTGCAGAGCGCAATGGGCACGACGGGCTTTAAGTCGTCGTCGAACAAGATCGCCGCAAACCCGAGGATCAGATATATGTAGAAAACGGGGAGCTCCAACGCAAACAGGTTGGCGCACACCATGAGAACGACCACCAAAAGCGGAAAGAAGAAAGAATGGAAAAAGGCGCGCAACCCCCTTGCGAACCTGCTTCTCCCGATTTTTGCGAAACACTCCACTAACATATGTCCATTATAGCCGATTGGCACGCCGAATGCAAGCCATTTCGGGGGCATTCGGCAAATTACAACCCGATCGTTTCCTTATACAGGGCGCTCTTGGGCACGCCGCGGTCTCTGGCGGCGCGCTTCAACGCTTCCTTCTTGTCGAGCCCTTCGTCCATGTATTTTTGCACATGCTCGCGGGGGGAGAGCTTGTTGAGCGGGTTTTCCTCCTCCGCCGCCCCCTCCACGACCAGAACGTATTCGCCGCGCTTCTCGCCCGAAAGCCCTTCCGAGAGCAGAAAATTTTTGCTCTCCTCGTGGATCTTGGTGATCTCGCGCACGGCGCAAGCCCTTCTTTCGCCGAATACTTCGAACATCTCCGCAAGATAGCGGTCGACGTCCTGCGGGGCGGCGTGGAAGACGAGCGTTTCGCGGTGCGTGCGGTATTTTTCGAGAAATGCCTTGCGGTCCCCCGCCCTGTCGGGAAGGAACCCGAGGAAGGTAAAGCGGTCGGCGGGCATTGCCGAGAGCACGAGCGCGCAGACGAACGCGCACGCGCCCGGCAGGACGGTGTAGGGCTCCCCCGCCTCCCGCAAGACGCGGCAGACGACGCTCCCCGGGTCGGAGACGACGGGCATGCCCGCGTCGGAGACCACGGCGACTTCCTTCCCCTCCCGCGCGGCGGCAAGGATCTTCTCCGCCGCCTCCCGTTCGTTGAATTTGTGGCAGGAAAGGAGCGGTTTTTTGATGTCGTATGCGGAAAGGAGTTTGAGGGTATGGCGGGTGTCCTCGCAAAAAATCACGTCCGCGCCGCGCAACGCTTCGAGCGCGCGCAGGGTAATGTCTTTGAGGTTGCCGATGGGCGTTGCGATAAAGCTGATCATGTTCCCTCCTTTACCCGTTGATCTTTGCGGGGAGAACGTCGAGCCCGACTTTTCCGCCCTTGACGGCGGAAAGGAGCACGGCATAGGGCTTTGCGCCCTCTTTGCCCGCGACGAATTGCAATTTTTTGGGTTCGAGCCCGCACTCCCGCAAAGCGCAGACGATCTCCGCGAGACGGTCGGCGCGGTGGACGAGCGCAAACCTGCCGCCGAATTTCAGACATCTTGCCGCGGCATGGCAGAGCTCCCCGAGCCCGAGAGAACGCTCCCGCCGTGCCTCCGCCTTGTCTGCCGCGGTCTGCGCCGCGCCCGCTCCCTCCCGTTCGTAGGGGGGATTGCAGAGAATGAGGGAGAACGCCTCGGTGTACTTTGCGGGGATCTCCTGCAAGCGGCAGTTCTCTACGGTAAAAATCTCTTCGAGGCGGTTGAGGGCGACCGTGCGGCGGCTCATTTCGGCGAGCGCGGACTGCATCTCGAAGAGGGTGACTTGCTCCACGCCCTTGTTCTCGGCAAAAAAATGCAGACCGACGATCCCGCTCCCCGAGCAGAAATCGGCGACCCGTTCCCCCTTTTTCGCCTTCAAAAAGCGCGCCAAAAGCACGCTGTCGGACGTGAAGCGATAGAGAGAGGTATCTTGTACGATCTTGTATTCCCCGATCAGGAGACTTTCTATGACCTGCATGTTGCCCTCTGTTGCAAAAGTTTGCCGCGAACGCGGCGGAAAAGGGCGAAAAAAAGAAAAAGACGCGAAAAACGCGCCCTTTCTCTTCCGATGTTATTCGGCTTCGATTGCTCCGGTGGGGCAGCCGTCCTCGCAAGCGCCGCAGTCGATGCAAGCGTCGGGATCGACGACATACGTCGTATCGCCGGGTGCGATGGCGCCTACGGGGCAAGTATCTGCGCAAGCGCCGCAGGAGACGCAAGCGTCGCTGATCTTGTGAGCCATAATGACACCTCCATATTGATGTTATCCGTATTATAGCACACGAATTCGAATTCGTAAAGTTTTTTAAGAAAAATTTTTTATTCCTCGGGGATTTTGTCGGAATCGTCGTCCTCTTTCTCCTGTTCGGGCTTCTCGACCGAGCGTTTGAACGAAAGCTGGTCCACGGGGAAATCGCGGTAGAACAGATTCCCGTCCTTTTCGATCTTGACCCGCACTTGCAGGGTGAGCATATTGACGGCGATGACCGAGCCGCGCCCTTCGGGCGTGCCGACCGTTCCGCCGATCTTCGGCATCTGTTTGTAGACCCCCGCGTAATAGTCGTTTTCGTAGGACAGGCAGCACATGAGCCTTCCGCACAGACCGCTGATCTTGGTGGGGTTGAGCGAAAGCCCCTGGTTCTTTGCCATTTTGATGCTGACTTTGCGGAATTCGGGCATACAGCTCGCGCAGCAACATGCCCTGCCGCAAGGAGCGACCCCGCCCAAGATGCGCGTTTCGTCGCGGACGCCGACCTGCCGAAGCTCGATACGGATATGGAAAACCGAGGCAAGGTCCTTTACGAGCTCGCGGAAATCCACTCTCCCCTCCGCCGAGAAGTAGAAGATGACCTTGCTCCCGTCGAAGGTGAATTCGCAGGCGATGATCTTCATCGCGAGACCGCGGGCGGCGACCTTTTCCTTGCAGATACGGATCGCCTCTTCCCTGCGGTCCTCGTTGTTTTTCACCGTTTCGAGGTCCTTCTCCGTCGCGATACGGATGACGGGTTTTAAGGGGGCGGTGTTCTCCGCCTCCCATTCGGGTTCGACGACCGTGCCGAACTCCATCCCGCGGGACGTTTCGACGATCACGTTCTGACCGCGTTTGAGCGTCAGCCCGCCCGACGTAAAATAATAGGGCTTGCAGTTGCCTTTGAACTTGATAACGACTACCTTTGCCACTTTTCTTTCTCCTCTTGAATCCCGAGCGCAAGCGCATACAGACAGCTTGCGTAATTTGCGTTGAATTGCATCTGTTTTTCCGCCTCTCCCACGAGCCCGAGCGCGGAGACGACCGCCCCGAGGGGGTATCCCTGCGGCAGGTCCCGCGAACGCGCGTATTGTCCCTGCCCCGCCTCCTGCATGAGCATATCGCGGAGGGCGCTCTTTAATGCGGCGAAAAATTCGCGGCTGTTCTTTTTTTCGGCGAGTTCGCGGCAGAGCAGTTCGCTGTCCTCTCCCGCAAGAAACCTCTGCGCGTAGGCAAATTCCCCGCCCGAGAGAAGACTTTCGCCCATCGAGAAAATCCCTCCGCTCGCGCCTGCCGCGCGGGAGACGTCTTCGCGCGGGTATTTGCGGCGGAGCGCCTCTGCCACCTGCTCCTCGGAAAAGGGCGGGACCGCGTACCGTTTTACGCGGGAGAGCACGGTGGGCAGAACGGAGAACTCCCCCTCCGCCCCCAAGAGGAAACAGACCCCTTCGGGCGGCTCTTCGAGGATTTTCAGCAGCTTGTTCTGCACGAGCGCCGAAGCGAGGTGGAAACGGTCGAATACGATGAGTTTCCGCTTTGCCTCCACGGGCGCGAGAAGGCTCTCTTCCAAAATCCGTTCGCAGTCGTCTACGCTCGGCTTTTCCCCCTCCGCGGGGAAAATGAGGCAGTCGGAATAACTCTCCTTTTCGATGAGCGCGGCGGTGCGGGAGCCGTCCTCGGCGCGGAAAAACGCCTTGGCGCACTCTTTCAGCAGGACGCGCAGATATTTTTCGTCGGGAAAGAGCACGAGCGCGGACAGGAAATCCCCCTGCGCGATCGCCCGATATGCGTTTGTCGAACGGAGCAGACCGATCATGTTTCCTCCCGATACATGGGAATGACTCCCGCGGGCGCGTCTTCGGCGACGGAGCCGCGGGGCAACGCTGTGAGCAGCCGCCCGAGTTTTTTCAGCTCCCCCTCCCGCGTGCAGGGCGAAAGGTAGAACAACAGATAGTTTCCGTCGTCGAACTCGGGATATACGCCGCTGCGTTCGAGGCGTTCCCGCGCGAGGGAGCAATTTTGCCCGAACGGGACGAGAATTTTCGTCCAATCGGCGTTTTTTACGCAACCGTATTGCGTTTTGAACAATTCCGCCGCGCGTTCGATCTTCTCGTTGCGCGGATATTTTACGGCGTATTCCACGCTCGCCATGATGGGATAGGAGGGCGAACTCGTACGGAACATCTTTACGCTCCCGCCGAGAAGTTCCCCCCACTTAGCGTTCTTTGCCGAGACGACAGCCCCCTGCGTGAGCGCGGGAAGAGATTTGTGCACGCCGTCCACCCAAAGGTCTGCATAACTGCCCGCATAGAGTTCGGGCGTAAAATGCAGGTGCGAACCGTGCGCGCCGTCGATCAGAAAGGGCTTCCCCGCCCGTTTGCAGACCGCAGAGAGCGCGGCAAGGTCGGGAAAGTTGCCGTAATAGTCGGGCGAGGTGACAAGCAGCGCCCCCGCGCGGGCGAGCGCCCTTTCCGCCTCTTCCGCGGCGGGCTGGCAGGGAATGCCGCAACGCACCGTTTGGGGAACGGGCACGATTTCGAACCCGAACGCTTTGCACGCGTTCCGCACGCTCGGATGCGAAAAAACAGGCGCGGCGACGGAGCAAATCCCCGCCGCTTTCAGGCACCAGAGCATCGAGAAGACGCCCGATGTGCTGCCGTCCGTCAAGAGAAAACTGCGTTCTGCCCCCAAAATGCGGGCGACGTCTTCCTGCGCCGCTTTGAGTACGCCGCGGGGGGAGAGCAGACAGTCGGAATAGCTGAGTTCTGTGATGTCCGCGCCCGCACGCTTGTGCCCCGGGGTGTGAAAGGAGATGTGCTTCCCCTGCGCGCGGAGCATGGAGGCGATCCGAAGGGTCATGAGCCGAAACTCTCCACAAGCAATCTGAGATAGGAGATCGTCTCGTAGCGAAGGTCGTTTTTGACCTCTTTTGCCGCCTTCCCCTCGTCCGAGTCACGGGTGAAGATGAGCATGCACACGTCCGTGCCCGAGGGCGATCCCTCTTCCGTAACGCAATAGTAGTAGTTGCGTATGCTCGCCAATCCGCCGAGCGCAAACGCCTTGGGGTGCGGAACGTCGTTTTCGTCCGTCACGGTGACGAAGGGAAGTTTTCCGCTGTCGAGATAATCTTTGACGAAGATAAAGTCGGAGCGGAGCTTTTCGAGGCGGGAGAGCTCGTCCTTAACGCCCGCGGCTTTTTTGGCTTCGGTGCGGTAGCGGCGGTCGTTGCCGTTGCGCGCGAGGAAACAGGCTTCCGCCTCTGCCTCGTCGATCTCCCCCGTGCGCCAATTTTCGCCGAAAAAGCGGATGAGGTAGTTTTCGCAATCGCTGAGGTATACGTCGAGATCGCGCGTCAACGGGCACTGGTCGCCGCCGAATCCTTCCTGCAAGGCGGATTTCGTGGCGAAGATCACCGTGCCGCTTCTGACAGAGAGACGGGCGGCAAGCGCCGCGCCCGAGTACTGACCTTGCCCGAAGGTCTCTTGCTCCACTTTGAGAATGTCATAGGAGAGCACGCCGTTTTCGAGACGGCGGGCGATCTCTTCCGACGCGCTGCCCTGTTGGAGCTCCCCGTAGCCGTAGATCGTAAAGACCTGCTCCTTTGCGGGGCGGGTCTTGGCAGTCGTGAAGAGCACGGCAAGCGCAACCACCGCCGCCGCGATCGCCGCGATGATCTTCAACCAATCGTAAGAGAGCAGGTTGGCAAGTCTCGATTTTGTAATCCGTGCGTCCATAGTGTGTTTGATGTGATGTTTTTTTGCGGGGGCGAGGGTTTCTTAATATGGTTGAGATTTCTCCACGCGGTCGCTTTGCTCCCTTGGTCGAAATGACAAAAGAAGATCGCTTTGCTCCCTTGGTCGAAATGACAAAAGGAGATCGTTTTGCTCCCTTGGTCGAAATGACAAAAGAAGGAACACGCGAGGCGAAAGGACACAAACCCTGCCGCTTACTTTTTGGGTTTCATGGTGGGGAAGAGCAATACGTCGCGGATCGTGGGGCTGTCCGTGAGGAGCATGACGAGGCGGTCTACCCCGAGCCCCAGCCCGCCCGTGGGCGGCATGCCGTGTTCGAGCGCATCCAAAAAGTCTTCGTCCACCTGCGCGTTGGTGCCCTGCGCACGCTTCTTCGCCGCCTGCGCCTCCATGCGCTTCCTTTGGTCGATGGGGTCGTTGAGCTCGGAGAAGGCGTTGCCCATCTCCATGCCCATCATGAAATATTCGAACCGTTCGGTCATTGTGGGATCGGTCGGCTTGCGCTTGGCGAGCGGAGAGATCTCCACGGGGTAATCGTAGATAAACGTGGGCTCGATCAGCTTGTCCTCGACGAACGCGTCGAAAAACTCCGCCAGAATGTGCCCCTTGGTGCACTTGTCCTTCTCGAATTCCACACCCTTTTCACGGGCGATCGCCTGCGCTTCCTCGTCCGAATGAATGGTGGAAAAGTCCACGCCCGAATACTTCTTTACTGCCTCTGCCATGGTGAAACGTTCCCATTTGGAGAAATCGAGCTCCACGCCCTGATAGGTGAATTTAAGGGAGCCGCAAGCCTCCATGGCGACGTAGCGGTAGAGTTCTTCCACAAAGTCCATGACCTCGTGGTAATCGACATATGCCTGATAAATTTCCACCGTGGTGAATTCGGGGTTGTGCTTGGCGTCCATGCCCTCGTTGCGGAAAATGCGCCCCATTTCGTACACTTTCTCGAACCCGCCGACGATGAGCCGCTTCAAATAGAGCTCCGTCTCGATGCGCAGATACATATCGAGGTCGAGGGCGTTGTGATGGGTCTTGAAGGGGCGGGCGTCCGCGCCGATCTCGAGCGGGAGCAAAATGGGCGTGTCCGCTTCGAGAAATCCCCTCTCGTCGAGGAAAGTGCGGATCGCCTTGATGATCTTCGCGCGTTTGAAGAAGGTCTCGCGCACGCCTTGGTTCATGATGAGGTCGACGTGGCGGAGACGGTACTTCATGTCTGCGTCTTTGAGCCCGTTGTACTTTTCGGGCAGGGGCAAGAGCGCCTTCGAAAGCATTTCGAGGCGGGTGGCGTGAACGGTGATCTCCCCCGTCTGCGTCTTGAACACATAGCCGACGATCCCGACGACGTCGCCGATGTCATAGTCCTTTTTATAGGCGGCGTAAACGTCTTCCCCTACGTCCTGTCGGGTGATGTAGACCTGCAACTGCCCGTCGCGGTCGGAGATATGGGAAAAGGAAGCCTTCCCCATTACGCGGCGGGACATGAGCCGCCCCGCAACGGAGACCTCCTTCCCCTCGAACGTATCGAAGTGTTCCTTGATCTCCTCGGAATGGGACGTGACGAGATACGTCGTCTTTTCATAGGGATTGTTCCCCTCGGCGATCAGCTTTTCGAGCTTTTCCCGACGGATACGCGCCTGCTCGTGCAGATCTTCCTCTGCCGCGGGGACATTCTTTTCTTCCATGTTGCTCTCCTCAGTCGATTTTACGGATGGTAAGTTGGTATTCGAAATTGTTGGGCGCCTTGACGGTGACTTTATCCCCCTTCTTGTGGCGGAGAAGCGCCGCGCCGACGGGAGATTCGTTGGAGATGATGTTGTTCATGGGGTCCACTTCGGTGGTGCCCATGATGGTATAGACGACCTCTTCTTCGAGATCGGCGTCCCAAACGGTGACTTTGGAGCCGATGTGCACGACGGAGTTGTCGTCCGTCTCCTCGATGATGACGGCGTTTTTGACCTTATATTCGAGCTCGGCGATCTCGCCCTCGTTTGCCGCCTGTTCGTTGCGCGCCGCGTCGTATTCGGCGTTCTCCGAAAGGTCGCCGTGGCTGCGCGCCTCGGCGATGCGGTCGACGATCTCTTTCCGCTTGACCGTTTGAAGATATTCGAGCTCCTTTTTTGCCGCCTCGTAACCTTCCTGCGTCATGTAAAACTGTTCTGCCATTTTGAACCCCTTTGCGCCCCGCTTACGGGCGCGTGATTTTATAAGACGACCGTGATTTCGCATGCGGAAACCACGGCATTCTCTCGAACTTGCCTATATTATAGTCTTTTTCGGCGGCTTTGTCAACTCACTTGCCCATACAGAGTAAAATTTTGTGGAAAATGCATTGCTTTTTTGCGGCGTTGAGGGTAAAATAGAGGTATGTTCCGCATTTGGGCAAAGGTGCTGAAAGAAGGGCACATCATCAAACAGACGACTTACGAGAGCGAGGAAAAATTTACCTATGCCGATTTTTTCCGCTACCTTGCGGAGATCTGCGACCGTCTCGATATCCCGACCCCCGTACTTTTGAAGCCGCACCTTTTCAACTATGCGAAATTCCGCCACGTCGTATTCCGCCCCGCCGACTTTATGGAGACGGTGCCCTTCGACCGTCTCGTGCTCGAAAACATCGGGTGAAGCGTGCGCACGGGAGGAAATGTGGTTGAGATGTCTCGACTACGCTCGACATGACAATCAGAACCGTGCGCGGGGCGAAATGACAGCCTCTATCCTGTCATTTCGACCGAAGTGAGCGAAGCGAACGGAGTGGAGAAATCTCAACTATATCAGGGCTTCCAAAAGCGGGCGTGCGGCGACGAGGCAGAGATGTTTCGACTTCACTTCGTTCCGCTCAACATGACATTTTTATACGGGTCGAAATGACGAGAAAAAATTACGGGGGGCATAAGCTCCCCGTTTTTTCACATACTGCACGGTATGAAACTCACGACCATTCTCTGTTGCGCGTTCCTCATCGCGTTCGGCATTCTCGCCGCCGTGTACGCTCTTTCGGGATTCGACCTGCTCCTCTTTTTGTGCGCGGGAAATTCCGTTGTCTACCGCTCCCTTCTCTCCCTTGCGGGAGTCGGCGCGCTGTGGCTCCTCTTCTGGCTCATCGCCTTCCGCCCGACCAAACCCCTTTCGTAAAACGCTCACCAATCCTGCTTTTTGAGCGATTGATCCTTTACGTCGTCGTAAAACTCGAAATACTGCGCCTTCCACTCGTAGGGCGAGAGCGGACGCTCTTCCCCCTCCGCATATTTGAGATATTCTTCGAGCTCTTCGGGGGTAAAGTCCCCTTCCGAAAATTCTTCGTACTGCGAGAACAGTTTCATCAAATCGTACCGAGACATTGTTTTCTCCCTCAACATGTTTTCCACCGCCTGTGTAATTCGGCAAAGATTTCCACATTTCAACTGTGAATATGTTGATAACTAAAAAAGCGGTGGGATTCGGCGTTGTATTCGTAGCCGAACTCCTTCATTTTGCGCAAAAGCTCCTCTTCGGAGAGCTCCAAATCCTCGCAGAGCGCGGAAAGGTCGGCGTATTCGTCGCGCAATTTCATATTCAGATACCCGAGCAAGATCGCTCCGTCCTGCGGAAGTTCCATGCCCCGATTATACCATATCCGCATGCGGAAATCAAACAAAATCGCTTGACATCGCTCATGCGCTTCACTATAATGTCCTCATCACGATTCGGAAGAGGGGGAAAATGGAAGATCTCGGCGAAGAGCTCATCAGCGCATGGGTGGGACTGACGGGCGTTTTGAAAAATTCCCGCATGACGCAGGGGCTCAACTACAACGAGGCGATCGTGATGAACATCGCCTACCACGAATATGCGAAAGACGGGAGCCCGACCTCTTTTAAGAGCATTGTGCAGAAGACGAGGATGTTGAAATCGCTCGTAAACCGCACGATCGACTCCCTCGTAAAGAAAAATCTCCTCGAACGGCTCGAAGGAGAGGACAAGCGCACCACCTTCGTCCGCCCCGTAAAGGAAAACCTTCACGTCTTTCTGCAAGTGCACGAACAATCGCTCGCGCTCGCGCGGGAAGCGATCGGGATCATCGGGGAAGAGGACGCAAAGACCTTCATCAAAATTGCCGAACGCATCGTAGACGAAGGTCCCCTCGGCGAAAACAACTGAATTTACGGAAATTGACAGAGCGGCAAACCTTTCGCAGATTGAAAATATCTTTCAATTTGCGAAATTTTTTTTGAAATTTCTTAAAATTATTTTCAAAATGCGCTTGTTTTTTTCCGTTTGGTTTGTTATAATATAAAAACTATCGCAAAGAAGCGGCTGTTCCCCTCATACTATGGTAAGAGAGCGCCGCAAATTTGCGCTCTACGGAAGTAGCTTTTCACATGCTCGATTGGTTATACGATAAGATCGGCGCGACCTCTACGGTACCCGTCGTGATCATATCCGTCGCCATTATGCTCTTGGCGGGGTTTTTGGGGACGCGGATCACAAAACTGCTCAAACTGCCCAACGTCACCGCATACATTCTCGTCGGCATATTGCTCGGACCGCACTGTCTGCGCGTCGTACCCGACTATGTGCTCTCGGGCATGGACTTTATCTCGGACATCGCCCTCGCCTTTATCGCGTTCAGCGTGGGGGAATACTTCCGCTTTTCCGTTTTGAAAAAGAACGGGGGGAAGACGGTCGTCATTACCCTCTTCGAGGCGCTCCTTGCGTCCGTCCTCGTGTTCGTCATCACCTATTGGGCGCTCGGCTTTTATAAAATGGAGAACAATCTGGGGCTGGCGTTTTCGCTCATTCTCGCCGCGCTCGCGTCGGCGACGGCGCCCGCTTCCACGATGATGACGATCCGCCAGACGGGGGCGAAGGGAGACTTCGTAAATACCCTCTTCGGCGTGGTCGCCCTCGACGACGTGGTGAGCCTTCTCGCGTACAGCGTGGCAGTCTCCGTCGCAGGAGCGGCGATGGGAGAAGCGCTCTCGGCAGGGGACATTCTTCTGCCCATTGCCTTCAACCTCATGATGATCGCCCTCGGCGTCGGCTTCGGGTTCCTTCTGAAAGTGCTCATGGCGAAGCGTTCCACCGATAACCGCCTCATTGTTTCGGTAGCGTTCCTCTTCGCGCTGTGCGGCGTGGGAGCGGCGGTGAACGTCTCCCCTCTGCTCGCGTGCATGGCGATGGGAACGGTGTACATCAACGTTTCGGGCGACGACAAACTCTTTAAGCAGCTCAACTATTTCAGCCCGCCCATTCTCCTGCTCTTCTTCGTGAAGTCGGGCGTGGGGTTCGACCTCGGCTCCCTCGTCTCCACCGAGACCCTTTCGGTCGGGATCCCCCTCATCGTGGTCGGGGTGCTGTACTTCTTCGTCCGTCTCGTCGGCAAGTACCTCGGCGCGTTTGCGGGGTGCGCCGCCGTCAAAAAACCCAAACCCGTACGCAATTATCTCGGCATGGCGCTCGCCCCGCAGGCGGGGGTCGCCATCGGACTTGCGGCGCTGGGCGCACGCGTGCTCGGCGGGGAGATCGGCACGATGCTCCAAACGATCATCCTCTCTTCGAGCATTCTCTATGAGCTCGTCGGTCCCGCGCTCGCAAAACTTTCGCTCTATCTCTCGGGTTCCTACGGGAAGAGGGCGACCGCCGAGGAGGGCGCGCAACCCGCTCCTTCGGGCGGGGACACGGTCGCCGCGCTGAAAGAACAGCTCCAAACCATTCAAAAACAGCTCGCCGTGAAGGAATACGCTCGTTCCCCCGAGGAAGAGGCGTTCCTCGAAGCCACAGAACCCCCCGAGGATTCCGAGACTTCGGCGGGCGAGGAATATAACCGCAGAAAATTCATCAACAAGAGGTAATCCATGCCAACTGACAGCATTGCAACATTCCTCGGCGATTGGTCGAAAGAGGTCAACGTCGCTTCTACTGCGCTCAAAACGGCGCTCGTGATCGTCCTTGCGGTCGTGCTCGGCTGCGAGCGCGCAAGAAACCGCCACGCGGCAGGTCTGCGCACCTTTATCGTGCTCTCGATCGGCTCGATGTTCGCGGGGATCGGAGATATCTACTTCATCCGCGAACTCGGCGCGGGATTCCCCGTCCTTTCGGCGGCAGTCTTTATCGGGATTTCCATCATTACCGCAAACACGATCGTCTATTCTTCCAAAAACCAGATCATGGGGCTGACGACCTCGATCGGCATGTGGACGATGTCCGTCGTCTCCGCCCTGCTCGGCTTCGGGCTGTACACCGCCGCGCTCATCGCATATACCGCGCTCATGGTGGGGCTGCTCGCCTTCTCGGGGCTCGAAACGTACATCAAGAGTAAATCGAACCACTTCGAAATCCACCTCGAACTCAAATCGCGCGGGACGTTGCAGGATTTCATCACCGCGGCGCGGCAGTTCGGGCTGACGGTAGATAACCTCGAACTCAACCCCGCCTATGCCAATTCGGGGCTGAGCGTGTACACCGTAAAACTGACGGTGACGGGAAAAGAGCTCAAAAAAAAGAGCCATAACGATATTATCGAGGCTCTCTCTGTTTTGGATTGCGTATACTATATCGAAAAGATCGGTTGATCAACGGAAGAACTCGTCGTAGACGGCGCGCAACGTGCGCTCGTAATTTTCATTGTCTACGCCGACGATGATGTTGAGCTCGGAGGAGCCCTGATCGATCATGCGGACGTTGACGCCCGCGCGCGCGATCGCGTCGAACAGACGCGCCGACGTACCGACGTTTTTGCTCATGCCGTGACCGACGACCGCGATGAGGGAGATGTCCGTGAGCGTTTTGCATTGGTCGGGGCAGACCCGTTTGCAGATCTCCCGCTCGATCTCCGCGAGCATCCCCTCTTGCAATTCGGCTTCGTCGATGACGAAGGAGATCGTGTCGATCCCCGAGGGCATGTGTTCGAAGCTGACGCCCCGTTCTTCGAGCACGGAGAGGATGCGCCGCGCAAAGCCGATCTCGCTGTTCATGAGCGATTTCTCGATAAAGATGACCGCGAAGTTCTTCTTGCCCGCGATCCCCGTAACGGGGCGTGCGGGAGGAATGTAGCCCGCCGCGGGAACGATTCGGGTACCTTCGTCCGACGGACGGAAGGTATTTTTTATGAGAATGGGGATATTCGCCTCCCGCACGGGGAAGATGCTCTCGCTGTGCAGCACGTTCGCCCCCATATAGGAGAGCTCCCTCAGTTCCCGATAGGAGAGAACGTCGATATGGGCGGGACTGTCTACGATCCGCGGGTCGCAGGCGAGAAAACCGCTTACGTCCGTCCAATTTTCATAGAGGTCGGCGCCGACCGCCCGCGCGACGATGGCGCCCGAAACGTCGCTCCCGCCGCGGGAAAAGGTGTGCACCCGTCCCTCTGCGTCCGCGCCGTAAAAGCCCGAGATCACCGCCCGTTTTTTGCCTTTGAGCGCCGCAGAACAGAGCGCGTACGTCGTTTCGCCGTCGAGCTTTCCGTCTTCTCCGAACCGCACGCAGTCGCGCGCGTCGACAAAGGGAATGCCGAGAAATTCCGCCGTAATGCGCCCGATGAGATATTCCCCGCGCGAAGCGGTAAACTCCTCGCTCCGTTCCCGCAGAATGCTCTCCTCCGTCTCGGAGAGCAACCCCTCGATATCGAGAGAAATGCCGAGCTCCCGCACGATGCCGCAGAACCGCTCTCTGACCTTGGAAAAGACGCCCGTCTCTCCCCGTTCGGCAACGCTGCGGTGGGTCTCGTAGAGAAGATCGGTGATCTTTGCGTCCCCGCCGAACCGCTTGCCGGGCGCGGAGACGACGAGATAGCGCCGCGCGGGATCGGAATTGAAGATCTCGGCGACGCGGCGGATATTGGTGCCGTCCGCCATTGACGTGCCGCCGAATTTACAGACCTTAATCATAAGCGATCTCCCTGCCTTCGAGGCTGCACCTCGCTTCCCGCGCGCCCAAACTCAGGCTCTTTGCGGGGAGCCTTTTATTTGCTTTGAGCATGGAGACGAGCTCCTCTTTTTTGACGGGAACGCCGCTCTCCGCCCTGACGGGAACGACCGCGGGGTCGTAAAGGTTTACGAATTCCGCGAGCGTGAACCGCGCGGGGTGGTTTTTCGCCTCGGCTTCGGAGAGCCCCGCCTTGACCTTCTCCCAATGCAATTTTGCCGCCGCCATCGTATGGTTGCCGTCGAGCACGCCGAAACAGGGATCGGCATAGCGCATGAGCTCGTGCGCGACGTCCGCCGCAAGAAAACGGTCGATGAAATCCGCCTTCGCCTCGCACAGCGGCGTGCGGAAATCGTAGAGAGGGGCGAGCTCTTCCTCCGAAAGCGCCCGCATGAGCTTATCGCGCTTGTCGCGGTAGCAGATCACGGTGTGCGGGAATTCGAGCAGGGCATTCGCGCGCTCGTTTGCCCGCGAGCGGACGAGAACGGGGTCGGTTTCCGTCATGGGGCGGACGGCGTCCCCCTCGCCGAACGCTTCGAGGTCGACGGCGGCGAGCAGTCCCTTCCGCTCCCCGCGGGAGGTCGTTCTGCGGACAAGCAGAAAGCCGCGCTCGATCCGTTCGATGTCTCCGTTTTCAAGCGCGGCATACATATTTTCCCGCAATTTTTCGCATTGCTTCTCCTCTCCCCCGCCGCGGAGAAAGTCGGGCAAAATACAGTCCCGTGCGGAGAGCGCGTCCGTTCCCGAAAGCGGCTCCCACAGGTCGGCGGGCGCGTCGCAGGCGGGAGAGACCCACGCCTCGTAATATTTCGGAACGAACAAGCGGGGGACGCGGATACAGCTCTTCATAGCGCGTTGATGATGACGACCACGACCGCCGCCAATGCGATCGCGGCAAGTTTGAGCAGGATATTTTGGGTGAACGCCTTCTTCAAAAATTCGAGGAACTTCATGCTTTCTTGCCCTCCGCGTTGAATTCTTTCCAATAATATTCGCGCAAAAACTTCTTCAAGAGTTCGGAGTCGGCATAACGGGTGATGTCTCCCCGTTTTACGACCGAGACGATGCCTGTCTCCTCGGAGACGATGATCGTGGAGACGTCGGCGACTTCGGTCACGCCGATCCCCGCGCGGTGGCGGGTCCCGAAATCTTTGGGGAAGTCGCGCTGCGAAAGG
>CANRCY010000010.1 GCA_947629225.1 uncultured Clostridia bacterium
CGCAAAGATCTGCGTCATGCCTGCTTTGCGCCCGATGATTGCTTTATTCATGGATAAAGTTCACTCCTTAAAATTTTATTTGTGAATACCGCTTTGCAGTATTTCAACGTCTGTTTGTGTCTCAGCCGAGTTTGACCTTGATGTCCACGCCCGCGGGCAAATGGATGGAATCGAGGAGCTTGGCGTTGGGGGAATAGATATCGATGATGCGCTTGTGTGTTCTCATCTCGAATTGCTCGCGGGAGTCCTTGTCCTTGTGCGGGCAACGGAGGATGGTGACGATCTCGCGCTCGGTGGGAAGCGGGATGGGACCCGAGATCTTCGCCCCGCCCTTCTGCATCGTTTCGACGATCCTGCTTGCCGCCTGGTCCACGAGTTCGTGGTCGTACGCCGAGAGTTTGATCCTGATTTTCTGACCTGCCATTTCTTCCTTCTCCTTTTTTATACTAACTTGGTTTTGCTTACGTCAACTTTACCGTGCGTATCGAGGTTTTCGGCAGTAAAAAACACCTTTCGTTTTGCGGTGTTCTACGCAAAAGCCTCGGTTAGTCGCAGAAGTCGCGCTTCCACACTTGTCAACGGAAATTATCTGCCGAGGGGCTTTCCTGCCTCGATTTTTCAGTAACTTCCCGTCTCAACCCTATACGCCACATTAACGCAGCCTTTTTATATTACCATATGTCAAGTCTTGCTGTCAATTTATTTTTCGCACATTTTCTAAATTTTTCCGTCGAAAAAGGGCTATTTTTGCAAAAAACGGCAAAAGAGGAAGAGTTTTTGCTCTTCCTCTTGCGATATTACAGTCTTCCCGCGGCGGCAAGGATGAGGATGTAGATGATCGTGAGCGCGGCGAGCGTCGCGATCATGGGGATCACCATCTTTTTCATCACCGTAAAGAAGGTGCGCGCCCGTTCCTTGAAGGGCGTCTTTTCCCGCGGGGTCTTCGGGCGTCTCGTCCCGCTCATGTCGGCGATCGTCGAGCCGTCGTCGTAATAGACGATCTTCACTTTCTTTTCCCGCGGCTTTTCTTCGGGCGCGGGATCGGTCGGCTTTTTGCGTGACATCAATTCTCCTCGGAGCTCTGCAAAGAGACCGCCTTAACGGGACCCTTCACCTCTCCCTGCGGATAGCAATGGCAGGCGGCGAAATGCCCGGGCTCGTACTCTTTATAAGCGGGCGCAACATGGCTGCAAATTTCCTTTGCGAGCGGACAGCGCGTATGGAACTTACAGCCCTTGGGCGGATTCGCGGGGGAAGGGATGTCCCCTTTGAGCACGATACGGTTCATCTTCACGTCGGGGTTGGGGTTGGGAACGGCGGAGAAGAGCGCCTGCGTGTAGGGGTGCAGGGGATTTTCGAAAATGCTCTCTTTGTCGCCGAACTCCACCATCGAGCCGAGATACATCACGCCGATACGGTCGGAAATGTGCTTTACGACGGAGAGGTCGTGCGAGATGAACACATAGCTGAACCCCATCGTCGTCTGCAATTTTTTGAGCAGGTTGATGATCTGCGCCTGGATGGAGACGTCGAGCGCGGAAACGGGCTCGTCGCAGATGACGAGTTTGGGTTGCACGGTGAGGGCGCGGGCAATGCAGATCCTCTGGCGCTGACCGCCCGAGAATTCATGCGGGTAACGCTCGTAATAATAATCGCGCAAGCCGCACTGTTCCATGATCTTCAAGACGTAATCCTTCACTTCGCTCTTCGGCACGATCTTGTGCACCCGTACGGGCTCGGAGAGGATCCCCCCCACCGTACTGCGCGGAGGGAGCGAGGAATAGGGGTCCTGGAAGATGATTTGCATCTGCGTGCGGAGCGGACGCATTTTGGAGGGCTTGTATTTTGCGATCTCCTGCCCGGCGAAGAAGATCTGTCCGTCCGTCGGGTTGTAGAGTTTGAGAATGGTCCTGCCCATCGTCGTCTTGCCGCAGCCCGACTCGCCGACGATCCCGAGCGTCTTGCCCTCCTCCAATTTGAAGGAGATGTCGTCCACGGCGCGGAGCCAGACTTTCACGTCCCCCAAAAGGTTTCTGCCGATGGGGAAATACATTTTCAGATGGCGCACTTCGAGGAAGGTCCCCTCTTCGACGGGAACCAAAGCATCCGACTCCGCCTTGCGCTCCGACTCTTTGCGGGAGCGGCGGATTTCGGCGTCGTCGTCGAATCGGGTAAAGTCGTTTTGTTCGACGCAGAGCGCATTCTGTTCGAGCGCGGGGCGGTCGATGATGTCCTGCACGTCCGTCTGCCCGACGGTCCAATTCCAGAAATTGAGCCCCGCCCAGACAGAGCCCACGCCGAGCGAGACGACGGAGATGGCTTCCCAAAGCGCGTATTTGCCGTAGGTCCTTTTGAGCGACCCATAGAAGATGAGGTCACAGCCGTCGATCTGCATCTGCCCGAAGTACCAACGTTGCAGGCGTTGCCATGCCACGGGCAGGGCGAAGCCGAGCGAAATGTAGGAAAGCCACCCCGCCAACAGCGTATAGCACCAATAGCTCCATGCGCGCGCACGGAAACGGGATTTGCCCGTTCCGCCTTCGAGGTCGGCAAAGTGCAGCTGTTCCACCGTCCAACGGTGAATGTTGCGCGGCAACACGAAGATCGCGAACAGCCCCGCGGTGAGCAGGCTGATACCGAACCAAATAAGATATTGTTTGTAGAATGCGGAAATCGTGCCGTCGAAGCGGAGCTTGTGCCCGTTGAGGGTCGTCCGCTTCACCAGATAGCGCACATAGATGCAATGCAGGGCGGGAAAGGCGAAGCCCAGCGACAAAAGACTGCCGAGCGCATACCCGAGCCACATCAAAAAGAATTCTGCTTTTCCGAGAAATTCGCTTGCGGGGATCTCAATGCTGACGCTCTCCGTCTGCTCCGCGCCCTCTCTCGGTCTCTCTTCGTTAATCATTTGCCTTCTCCTGTTCGGTGTAAAGGTGGCATGCCACAAAATGCGTCGGGCTGACCTGCACCATCTCGGGATAATCGCCGAAACACGCCTTCACGCAACCGGAGCAACGCTCGCGGAAATAGCAATAGTTGGGCATTTCGATCGGGTTGGGCACATTGCCCGGGATGTTGAACAGGGAGTCGGATTTGGAATCCATCGTCGGTTTGCTCTTCTGCAAGCCGATCGTATAGGGATGCATGGGATGATGGAAGATCTCGCTTGCCGTACCCTGTTCGATGATCCTGCCCGCGTACATGACGACGACGAAGTCCGCCATTTCGGCAATGATGCCAAGATCGTGGGTGATCAGAAGGATAGAACCGTTGATCCTGTCCTTCAAGCCGCGCAGAAGGTCGAGGATCTGCGCCTGGATCGTCACGTCGAGCGCGGTCGTCGGCTCGTCGGCGATGATGAGGCGGGGATTCCCTTCGAGCGCCATGGCGATCATCACGCGCTGGCGCATGCCGCCCGAAAGTTCGTGGGGATAGGAGGCATACACCCGCTCGGGCATGGCAATGCCGACGAGATTGAGCATCTCGATGGAGCGCCGTTTCGCCTCTTCGCGCGTCGCCCCGGGGACGTGAAGCAACGTCACCTCGTCGAGCTGGTTGCCGATCGTGAACACGGGGTTGAGCGACGTCATGGGCTCCTGGAAGATCATTGCGATCTGCCGCCCGCGCAGACGGTACATCTCTTTGATGGGCATCTTGGCGATGTCGAACACCTTCTCCTCCATTTCGTAGAGTTTGGTGCCGTACTCGTCCCGCTTTTGCCTGCGTTCGGTGAGGGGGTTCCCCTCTTTGTCCCGCTTGACGTTGCCCTTCTTGTCCTTTACTTCGACGTAAACGGGGTTGCCGTTCTCGTCGTCGTCCCAAATGGGAATGGGCTTGCCGTCGCCGCCGAGTTTGAAATCGTAAGACTTAAAGCGGATCGACCCTTCGACGATCTGCCCCTGCGGACCCTGTAACAGCCGCATGACGGACATGCTCGTGACCGACTTTCCGCAACCCGACTCGCCGACGATGCCGACGGTCGAGCCCTGCGGCACTTGGAAAGACACGCCGTTCACCGCCTTTACCACGCCTTGGTCGGTAAAGAAATAGGAATGCAGATCTTCCACTTCGAGAATGTTCGAAGGGTCCTTCATCTGCGTGACGAATTCCGATTCGGGCGCTTTGCGGTTCTTGAACTTCTCGAGCTTCCGCATGATCTTGTTGTTTTGTTTGGCGATGGCGCGGACTTCCTTGCCGGAGAGATAGTGTTTGCTCTCCTTGGTGCCGCTCTCATCCGCCGTTTTCTTGAATAAGCTCATCTTATCTCCTCATCTTGGGATCGAGCGCGTCCCGTAAGCCGTCTCCGACAAAGTTGAACCCGAGCACCGCGATAATGATGCAAATTCCGGGAGGACCCCAGATGTTGAAGTAACGTTCGAGGATCGTCGAATCTTCCGCCTCGTTGACCATGGACCCCCACGAAGCGAAGGGAGCCTGCACGCCGAGATTGAGGTAGGAAAGGGACGCTTCGTACAGGATCATGCTCCCGAGCGACAGCGTCATGGAGACGATGAGCTGCGGCATGACGTTCGGCACGAGGTGCTTGAAGATCTTGCGCGCCGTGGAATAGCCCATCGCCTCGGCGGCGACCATGTATTCCTGTTCGCGCAGGGAGAGGATCTGCCCGCGCACGAGGCGCGCCGTCCCCGACCACGAGAACACGGTCAGAAAGATCATTAAATAGTAGATACGGTCGGAGCCTTTGATGCCCATCGCGTCGAGCACCGAGCCCAATATGAGCAGAATGGGAAGCCCGGGAAGGCACATCAAAATGTCGCAGATACGCATGATGACGTTATCTACTTTTCCGCCGAAATAACCCGCGATCCCGCCGAAGATGACGCCGATGATCATGATGGCGAACACGGCGATAAAGCTGATAAGCAGCGATTTCTGCCCGCCGTACATGAGGCGGACGAACACGTCGAGCCCCGTCTGGTCCGTTCCGAGCCAATGCCTGAGGCTCGGATAGGAGCGGTTGTTGAGCATTGCCTGCGTCTCCACCACCTGGTAGAAGACGTCTACGATCGGCTGCCCGTTTTCATCGAGCACGGGATTGCCGTCCGCGTCCTTCCGCTCCACTTCGATGTATTGCTTGCTCTCGTACGAAATGGGTCCTTCGTAGTCGGTCTCCGTCTCGCCCCAGCCGCCGTATTCGTTGGGAATGGCAGACATGACGAGCGGTCCTACCCACGAGAACAGGATGAGCGCAACGATCATGATGAGCCCGATGATGGAGAGCTTACTGCGGAAGAACCGCCTTGCGACCATTCTGCCGGGAGACATCAATCTCAGCGTTTTATCGAGCGGTTTTTCGCCGTCTTCGGGCAAGTCCTCGTTCTCGGGCAGACCGGAATCCCCGTCGGCAAGTCCGTTTATGCGTTCTTCGAATTCTTCTTCGAATTTCTCTTCCATTTGCGGACCTCCTTTAAGAGAGTTTTACCCGAGGGTCTACGACGACGTACATCAGATCGGAAAGAAGCACGCCGATGACGCTCAAAAGCGCAAGGAACATGTTATAGGTCATGATGACGGGAATATCGCCCGCTTGGGTCGCTTTGAGCGCCCATTCGCCGATCCCGGGCAAGTCGAATACGTCCTCGGTGATCATTGCGCCCGAGAAGAGGGAGGGCAAAACGCCCGCCATCATCGTCACGATGGGGATCATCGTGTTGCGGAAGGCGTGCTTGTAGATGACTTTCGTCTCTTTGAGCCCCTTCGCCCGCGCCGTGCGGATATAGTCGGAATTGAGCACTTCGAGCATGTTGGTGCGCATGTAGCGCATCGTGCCGCCCACGCCGAGAATGATCGTCGACAGAATGGGAAGGGTGAGGTGTTTGAGATAGTCAATGAGCTGATCGAAGAAGTTGAGCGTGCTACCCGCATACTTCAAACCGTTCGGATAGAACAGCACTTCCCCGTTCCCGAGCGAGATAAATCCGAGCGAGTGTTGCAGCGCCCTTCCGAGGAAGAAGGACGGCAACGAAATCCCGACCATCACGAGAATGGTGACGACGTAATCGCGGATGGAATATTGGTGGGTCGCCGCGGTGACGCCGAGCGGAATGGCGATCATATACTCGAAGATGATGGAGATGAATGCCACGGCAAAAGAGACGGGCATATGGGTCGCGATCTCCTGGATGACCTCGCCGCCGCCCCGGAAGCTCACGCCGAAGTCGAAATGGCAAAGGTGCCACAGCCAGGAGGCGTAGCCGTTCAGAATGCCGAAGAAGCTCGAATCGGAGAGCCCGTACCGTTTGTACATCTCTTCGATCGTCTCCTGCGAGATAGTCGCGCCCCCTTGGTTCATCTCGGAGAGCCTTCGCATGACGAAGTCTACGGGCATGAGCCGCACGAGGAAGTATATGATCATGGAAACGCCGAGCAAGATGATGATGGACAAGCCCAAGCGTTTGAGAACGTATTTTAACATAAATTAACTCCATAGTCCTGCCGTGGTCTGCACGGCAGGACTTTTCATCGCTTTTGCGACCTCTTGTAGCTTTTTACTTGATCCCGATCTCCCAGATCCGCGAAAGCGGCGAGGTGTAGGGGTTGATCTTGTCGGGCATGGTGGTCTCGTCGATGACGTTCAGATCGTATGCGTAGAGCGTCATTCTCTGGTAAAGCGGGAGCTCAACGGCAAGATCGAGCACGAGCCCCATGGCTTCCTTATAGAGGTCGGCGCGTTGCTGTTTGCCCTCTTCGGTGCTGTCGTCGATCTCGCGCGCGTCGTCGATCTTGTCCGAGAGGTCGTTGAGGATTCTCTTTTCCTCGGTGTATTCCGAACCCGCTTCCGTCTTGATGGAAGGATACCCCCAGGCGAGCACGCTCGTCGCAGTGGAGTTCTTATGATAGACCTGATACATATCGGGGTCGATCGTGGAGCCCCAGGCAGCCGCCCAGACCGCAAGGGAACCCGTGGAGAGCTTGATGAGCGCGTTTGCGTCGGGTTTGATGGTGACGTTCCAACCGAGGCTGTTCAGAAGGTCCATTGCGTTCTTAAACACGAGGTATGCGGGGTGGTCGTACATGTTCGCGCCCGCGAGGACGAATTCGACCGTCAGATCGGAGGGCTTGTAGTCCGCCTGGGACATGTATTGCAGAATGAGATTCCTTGCGGTCTCTTCGTCCTGGTACTTGGTATATTCGTGCCCTTGACCGTTATCGTCCTCCATGTACCTGGTGGGATATGCGCCGTCGTATTTGTTGCCGGGGGTGCGGGGATATGCCCAGCTCACGGCGGACATCGGCCAGTAGACGTTGACGGCAGTCCCCGTCTGGTAGTACGAAAGCGCAAGTTTGGTGTTCATAGCCGCCATGATCGCCTTGCGGAGCTCGAGCTGTTTTACCTTGGCGGCGTTGATGCCGATGTAGCCGTAGCCGAGCTGCCAGCTGCTCATGGAGCCGATCCCGCGCTTTTTGAGCGAGTCGATCTTTTCGGTGTTTTCTTTGGTGAACTGCGGGCTGACGAACTGGACCTGCCCCGATTCGAGGGAAGCGAGCGCGTTGGCAGTTGAAATTTCCACATAGCGCATCTTCTTCGTCTTGGGGACAAACTTTCCGCCGTCTTCCTCTACGCCGTTGAGCGAGAAGTTCTCGTTCGCTTCGTAGTAGACGATGTTGTTCTGGAAGAATCCTTCCGCGGTCGGCTTATCGCTTCCGCCTTCATCCGACGCGATGTAGGGACCTGCGCCGAGCGGCACCTTGGTCTTTCTGACGCCCCAGGTATTCTCGCCCTGGAGAATGCCCGACTGGAAGTCGGAGTCCGCCCAGGCGACGCCGAACTTGTTGTGTTCGATGTCTACTTCGACGACGTTCTCCCAGCAGTGTTTTCTGAGCAGTTCTTCGGGGGTCGCCGAATCGGAGATCCCGAGGTTTTTCTTCGCGAGGTCGGTATTGCCGCCCTTATCCGAATAGTAATGGTAAGGCGCAACGGTAAAGCCGAAGTTCCACTTCGCCTTGGGGTCGACCCCGTTGACCGTGATGCGGAGCACGTCGTGTTCCTGCGCGTTCTTGGGAGTGCCGTCCTCGTTGTGTTCCTGCGCGACCTGGTATTCCGCCGTTCCGCCGTCTTTATGCGTGATCGTCACTTTTTTCTGGTCGGTGGTGTGCCCGAGCGAAACGATGCCCGAAATGCTTTTATAGGTCAGTTCGTCCTGTCTGATGGTGCCGTGCAGGATGACGTCTTTCGCCTTTGCCGTGTACTCGGAAAGGACCTGCGTGCCCGTTGCCCAGTAATCGAGGATCTGGTCGAACGCGGTCTGCACGTTGGAGTTGTAGACGAAGTTGATCGCCTGTTCTTGCGTCTTGATGGTATCGTAGTTGTAGTTGAGGATCGCTTTTTCGATCTTGCTCTTATCGGGGACGGAACCCGCGGTCTGCGGATATTCGAGCTCGACAAGGTGTTCCGCATACATGAAGGAGACGATGTCGTCAAAGCCCGTGCGGACCTGTTTCTCGTTGTAATAAACGGGAGCGGTGCTGTAAGGCTCTTCGGTGTAGGAACTGCGCGCGTTCTTAAAGTCGCTCTGCAACTCTTCCCTGAACTTGGTGAGGACGTTCTGGTAGTCCTCTTTGAGCTGTGCGCGCGCTTCGGTCTGGTCCTTCGTGCCGATCGCTTCGAGATACGCATTGCCGCAAGCATGGTCATCGATCGCGGCGTTCATCTCGGCAACGGTCGCATACTGCCTCCCGCCTTGCACCCCGATCTGAGCCACATTCTTGAAGAGGCTCACGAGCTCGGCTTTGCGGTTGTTCGCAAATTCGAGCGCCTGGTTATCGAGCTCATCGTCCTGCGTGTCGTCGCTGGTGTTGCTCTGCGTTCTGTATGCCTGCAACCCCTCGATGTCCGTCGAGTACATGGTCGTCGAGCCCGTATAGGCGGGGTCGAGATAGACGTAGAGGTTGAACATGACGTCGTTCATCGTGAGCGGAACGCCGTCCGAGAATTTGAGCCCGTTTTTGAGCACATAAGTGAAGACCGTCTTGTCGGTCGCAGGATCGTAGTGTTCGTCATAATCGAGCACGACGGTCGGTTCGTCCTTCCCGCAGACGAGTTCCCCGTTCTCGTTGGTGGAGAGCATGGAGATCTGCGTCTGTCCGACGACGTCCATATCCGTGCCCGTCGTCGAATAGAAGGGGTTGTAGAGCTCGTTCAGATCTTCGGTCATGATCACGAGCGCGTTCGCCTTGGATTTGCAACCCGCAAACAGCCCCAAGCTCCCGAGGCTCAGCATCGTGCCCATGGAGATCGCGATCGTGCGAAGCGCAACTTTACTTTTCATCTTTCATTCTCCTTTCTTGTTTATTCTGTCAATCAACCGGATTTCGGTTTGTATCCGTTCTTTGGAACTATTTTTCTCTGAGTTCGCCCGTTGCGGAACCGGGCACTTTTTCATAGAGGTCGGACTCCACCTCAATGTCGTTCGGCGAAATGCCTCCCGTTACAAAGTTCCCCGTCAGCGCCCCGATGTCGTACACCTTCGTCGCGGGAATGATGTTTCCGTTTTCGTCCCTCCCGGGGCGCGGGATGTAAATGGTGTTCGGGATGAAGAGCGTCCCCGAGACTTTGACGTTCGTGATCGTGGCTTCGGGAGAGAGTTCGCCCGCGAACAGCCCGAACATTGCCCCCGTTAGGCGGGACGCCGCATTCAAATGATACTCCACGTCCCGAAAGGTCACGTTTTCGATCGTGGCGCTTGCGGCGATCGAGCCGAACAGCCCGCCGTAGAGATCTTGTGCGGATTCCTGCACCACATGAACGCCCGAGATCGTATGGTTGTTCCCGCGGAAAATCCCCGTAAAGGACCCCGTACTGAATATGTCGGGCCACTTGTCCTCTTCCGTGAAGACGAGGTCGGCTTGAAGGTCGTAATTGCGGTTCATGCCCGCATTATTCTGCAACTGCTCCTTGGTGGAAATGCGGTACCACAAGCCGTCGTCCCATGCGCCGAAGTAGCGGGCGACGTTTCCCGTCGCCGTCGCCGTCTCTTCGTCCCAGGTCCCCGTATTCGTCAGCTGCCCCGTGACGGGGTTCGTCCCGCTCTCACGGTCGGCTTCCGTGCGGTAGACCGCACGCAGGGTATCGTCCCAAGGGGTGGAGAGCTTTCCGTAGTCCATGGCGCCGCTCTCTCCCCAGGCGGGAAGTGGAATGGCGCTGTCCTCTTTTTGGAGCGTGGGGTCGTAGCGATAGCTCGAAGCGGAGTACCAGATATACCCTTCGTCCTCGAACGAGATACTGTTGCATCTCGGGATGTCGCCATTTTCGTCCGCACTGCCGATAGGAGTGATGCAAGCGTCGGGCTTATCGCCGTGGTATTCGGTACCGCACACGTTGCATTTCCACGACTTTTTGTCTCCGCCGATCTCATAGGAGAAATTGGGGACCCACGCCGCATAGAGGGTAAAGGCATATTTCCCCTCTTCGTACACGAAATCGTCCCGCCGCAGAATGTCGTTTTCGAAATCCCATTTCTCGGCATAGGTATAGCCCTGCGGCTTGCCGTATTCCGAATAATAGGCTTTCATGGGATTCCCCTTCTCGTCGTAAACGGGATTTCCGTCCGCGTCGAGGAGATCTTGTTCCACGGTGCAGGGGTTCCCCTCTTCGTCGAGCGGAACGCCATCCGCGCTCACGCGGAGCTCGCGCACTTGATACCACCCTGCGAGGAAATATCCCGTCCGCGTCACGTTCAGCTCGAGATTCCCTCCGCGCGCGGGATCGTCGGGCGTATAGAGTTTGATCCCGTTTTTCACCTGCTCGCTCCGATAGGTATCCACGACGTTCGTGTTCTCTTTGGAGATCGTCCCGCCGTTCGTATCGTAGCAGACGGAGAAATCGAACCCGTTTGCGGCGTAGTCCTTATAGGGGCTGTTGTTCGCGCTGCACGCGCCGAGGATCAACGTCCCCGCACACATCACGCCCAGCCCGATCATGGCTTTGTAGATCTTTTTCATCATTCTTTATCAATCCCTTCTTCGCCGCCGTCCCCGTCCGAGGACCCGTCGGAAGTTTTGTCGGAAGTTTCGTCGGAGCTCTCCCCCTCTTCGGGCTTCTGTTCCTCTTCGGGCTCTCCGCCCTCGGGAGCTTTCTTCCCTCTCAGGAGCAAGGTCGCCACGACTGCCGCGGCTGCCGCAACAACGGCGACGCTGCCGACGAGCGCGATCCAAAGCCAAGGGGAAGAATCCTTCGGCTCTTCCTCTGCGGGAGGCTGTTCCTCCGCGAGCAAGTTCCTGATGCGGTTCTCGGCAGAGGTCAGCTTGTTGTAATTGGTGACGCAAGCCTGCTGGTCTGCGGGAAGCACGTCGTAGAGCGCCCTGATCGCCTCGACCTCCGCCCTGTCGTCGAGGGTGACCGTCGCGGGAAGGGCGGCGATGCGGTCGAGCACTTCCTGCGCCGCATCGTTACGGGCGGTAGGTCCGTCTTCGACAAGATCGAAATATTGGCTGTAAAGGAAGTTTTCATAGCCCGTGCCGTTGATGGGACGGATCATGACGAGCTTCTTGGCGGCATGCACCTGTCTTCCCTCGGGGGTCCCGATCGGAGCTATGAAGTTTGCGCCGTACAGCACCGAGCTCGTATCTACGATATAGCTGCGGTAGTCGACGATCTTCAAACCGAAATCGGTGGCGATCCCATCGTTATTGTCATACACGAAGTACGAAACGTTATAGAGGAGATAGTACGGATAGCCTTCCGCGTCGGCGCCCTCGATGTCGGGATTGTAGTTCTCTTCGAGGAGAGGAGCCTCTACGCTCGTGAAGGCGACGACCGTAAGATCGTTACAGCCGTAGAACGCCATGTCGCCGATGGCTCCCACGCGGCGGGAGAGGGTGACCGAGGAAAGTTTCGCCCCGAGGAACGCCTGCGCGCCAATTCGGATGACGTCGTCCGCCACGGTGAAGCGGGTATCATCCTTGTTCATGGGATAGGTGACGAGCACATATCCGTTCGGGCGGCGGTTGTAGAGCACGCCGTCGATCACTTTGACGTTTGCGCTCACGTCGAAGGTCGTATTGCCCGCTTCGTCGGCAAACTCGCCGATGGCGCATCCCGCGAAGGGATTCTCGCCGAGGAAGGAGAGCTGTTCGCCGAGGGAGACGGAAGTGACAGCGCTGTTCGCAAAGGCATAGTCGCCGATCACGGTCGCCGCGGTGAGCGTGGCGCTTTCGAGCGCGGTCTGCACAAATGCGCTTGCGCCGATCGCCGTCACTCGATCGAGATTTCCGACAACGGCGAGGTCTTCGCATCCGCTGAACGCCTGCGCATTGATGACTGCGCCTTCGGCGAGGGTCACCTCGGTGAGCGGGGTCCCCGCAAAGGCAAGCATCCCGACCGAAGTGATGTTACGCAGATCGATCGTCTTGAGCGCGGTGCAGTTCATGAACGCGCCGTCGGGAATGGCAGTGAGCGTCTCGGGCAAGGTAACGTCCGTCAGCGATTCCGAATAGAAGAAGGCTGCCTGACCGAGCGCGGCGGGGTCGGAAGTATCGAGCCCGCTCAGATCGACCGATTCGATCGCCGTCGGGAAAGGAAGGGAGCCGATATAGCCGCCGATCGTCTCGCCTAAGGCGAAAATGTCGACAAGCCCGAAGAAGGCATACGATCCGATAGACGTTGCGTTTTCGAGGTTGATGTCCTTCAACATATGGCAACCTGTGAAGGCATAGTCGCCGATCTTCGCGTTCTCGCCGAGGGTCACTTTGGTGAGCGAACCGCCCATCGTGACGACCGACGACCCCGAGATATTATAGAATTGATAGGTGCCCGCGCCCGCCCCTTCGAAGGCGTATTGCCCGATCGTGGCGTTGTCGCCGATCGTAAGGGAGGTGACGGAAGAGACATAGGGCGTACTGTAATACGTCATTTCTTCCCCGCGGATGGTTTCGGGCTGACCTTCGGGAGTGGGAATGGGGGTGATACTGTTGATAAGGGAGAGGGAATCTACCGTGCCGAACGCGCCCGCTCCGATGACTGCGTCGTCGCCGATGCCGATGGTCGTCACGGAAGGCGTCAGATAGAACGCACCCTCGCCGAGCACAACGCCGTCGCCGATCACAACGGTTTCAAGCGAGACGTTCTGCGCAAAGGCATAATCTCCGAGAGACGCTTCCTCGGGGATATTCGCCGCCCTGAGGTCGGTGAGGCAGAATGCGCGCTCGCCGATCGTAATTCCGTTCCGGAACTTGGGCTGGGCGTAAATGGCAGTGCCGAAGAAGGCATAATCGCCGACGCTTTCGAGCTCGCCGAGCTTAACGCTCGACAAATGTTCGCATTCGGCAAAGGCGTAGTTGCCCACCTTTGTCACCTTCGGAAGGTCCACGGTGAGGAGCCCCGCCGTCGAGGAGAAAGCGCTCTGGTCGATCTCGGTAATATTTTGATCGGAGAAGTCGGTCACGCCGGGCGCAACGAAGGCAAGCGTCGTCGTGCCCTTTCTGATGAGCCCCTTGTTGTCCGCGGTCGCCGCTAAATAAGGGTTGGCGGGGTCGACTTCGAGGCGGGTGACGCCCGTCCCTTTGAGGACATATTCCCCGATGACGGAGACGTCCGCGCCGAAGCGGAAGGTCTTGAGGTTCGTGCATCCTTCGAAGATGCCCGCGGGAAGCACGGAGGCGTTGAAGTTACTGCTGACGGAAAGAAGTTGCGTACAGCCGTTGAACGCGTTCACGCCGATCTTGATCTTGTTTGCTTCGACGGTGAAGCTCTTCAGACGGGGCGCGCCCGCAAAGGCTTCTGCGCCGATAGACTGCGTCGCCGCGGGAAGCCGCACGTTGATGAGCCCCGCGTTCTTGAAGCACGCGTCCCCCATCGCGATGATGGAGCTGAAATCGAAGCTCGTCAGCATCGTGCAGCCCTCGAACGCGCGCTGGTTGATGAATTGCAGGTTGTTGCCCTTGGGGAATTCCACTTTCGAGAGCTTCGCGCAATCGAGGAATGCGCCCGTCTGGATCTTTGTGAGGGTCGAGGGCAAGGAGATCGACTGCAACTGCGAAAGGTTTGCAAAAGCGTACATGCCGATGGTCTTTACGCCCTCGGGAACGACGATTCTCGTGATCGTATCGTCGCCGAGATACCACTGCTTGCTGTACGAAGGGTCTTCCTTGGTGATCTCGTCCCCTGCCGAAAGGTCCTTGGGCACGAGTTGCCAATTCGAGAAAGCGAACGACTGGATTTCGGTGAACCCGTAATCTGCGGGGATCTCCACTTCGCCGCCCAATCCTTTATAACTTACGAGATAAGGTCCGTTGGTGCTGTACGCCTTCTTGACGGTGACGTTGATCGTACGGGAAGTATAGGTCGAAACATATTCTCCCGTATCGGGGTCGAGCATGAACAGACGCGCCGAAACGGTCGCCGAGCGTTCGGAATCGAGCGGCTTGCCGTTTGCGTCCACGTTCCGCGCCTCGATCCTGCCCGTCTCCTTGTCGACCGAGACGATGGAGGGGTCGTTCGAAGTGAACTCGACTTTATAGAAGTCGTCGTCGAAATATCCTCTCAGGTCGTATTCGATCGTGACCGATTCGGAGGGATACATTCTCAGCGAATAGTAGCTCGAATTGGAGAAATTGACGGAAACGCCCGCATGGTCCACGCCGAGCTCCCTCTCGTCCGAATAGAGGGAATAATATACCCTGTTTACATAGTACCCCGTCAGACGGAAATCCTCCGCCATGGGACGGTTGAAGGTGCGGTAGTCGGGTTCCTCGGGGAAGTACACATGCACGCGGACGGTCGTCTTCAGATTCGGGTTGTTGTTGCTCGCCGCCGTCAGAACGACGTCGCCGCTCTTGATGCCGATGAGCTTGCCGTTCACGACGCGCGCAATGCTCTCGTCGGAGGAGGTGTAGACGATGCTCTCCGCCCACGCCTTATCCTGCGAGGGGGTGATCTTCGGTTTGAGGTTATAGATCTCGTTCGGGCTGATCTTGATCTCTTCTTCCTCGAATTCGATCGCGCCGATCTTATCGGGAATGGTGAGCTCGAACATGGAAGTGTTCAGCGCATAGTCGATGACTTCGACGATGAAGCTGTTCTTGCTGTACGATTGATTCTTGATACGGTCGAGATAATCGGTGAGCTCGATCTGCACCACGCTCGTCGTGTTGCGTCCGCCGACGACGGGCGTGAGGTAGCGGTTGAAGAAGTACCCGCTCTCGTCCTCCTGGATATAGCCCGCGGTGATCGCCTGCACGTAGTGGTTGTCGTAAATGCTGATGTTTGCGAACAGCCTGTTCGTTTCCGTCTCTCTGTCGTATTCGTAGGTGTATTCCACACCCGTCACGATGGGAGCCGTCATATCGATATAGAAGGGGAATTCGAAGGTGTTGTTCGACACGCTTCCGTCCTTATAATCGAGGTAGCCCGTCAGGGTGAAGATATATCTGGAGTTGTTCGGCAGGTTGTAGTCGGCAACGTTGAATCCGACGTCGAACTGCAAGCCGTAAATGGCGCTGCCGCGGTTGTACGCCTTGGAGATGTCGAGCTGTTCCTTCGTGAAGATCACCTCGCCCGTCACGGCGTCCGTGATCGTCGCCACCATGCGTTTCGCGCCGCGCAGCAGCCCGAGCGACACGCTGTCGATCGAGCAGATCGAACCCTGCACGGTGTCCTCCGAGCCCTGCACATAGCCGATCGCGATGTGATCCCTGTCCGCCGAGACCTTCGAGGTCGAGGCGGGATCCTGCACATAGACGAAGGAGCCGAGCGGAACGGCGTCGTCGCCGTAGAGCCCGCCGTAAGGAACGGTCGCATATGCGTCGGGCAAGGTCTTTTCCCAAGTCTCCTTGCTGTCGTCGAGTTCGTCGGCGTTGGTCGCAAAGTAGTCGAGGTCGAAGAGAGGCGCCGCGCCCCAATCGCCGTAGAAGGCGAGGAAGGGAGCGTTCAAATCGTACTTCGTCGCGCCGTTGCCGCAGTCGGTCAAGGTGACGAAGCCCTCGACGTACATGCCGTTTGCAAAGGAGCGGTCGAGATAGCTCTTGTTTTCGTCGCTGAGGGTCACCGTAAGAGTGATCGTTGCGGTATTTCCGCCCGCGACGGTGACGGTGTCGCCGTCTGCCGTGCAGCCTTCCGCCGAGGTGATCTCGATCCGCGCGCCTTCGAGAAGATAGCCCTTCTCGCTTACGGTGGTGTCCCCTCGTTCGGTGAGCGTCTCGCTCACCCCTTCCGTCATGACGATCGCGCCGACTTTATATTTCACGTCCCCGCTTCCGATATTCACGAGGCTGAAACGGAGATCGTACACCCCGCTCTTTGTGGGGTCGTCGCCGAGCTCGATCTTGGTCTTATCCATCTCTTGCTTCGTATCGCGGTCATACGTCTTCAAATACGCGGGGGTGCCCGTCGCCTTGTTGAGGTTGGCGAGTCCCGAGCCCTGCTTTCTGACCGAGAACGGAAGCCCGTTGGTGTTATAGGCGATGTCCGTCGTAGACATCATGATCTGGTTGACGAGCGCGGTGACGTTGCGCCTCGTTTCGGCGCTGTTGTCCTCGAGCCCGAATTTTTCTTTGACATATTGGCGGACGAGTGCCGTTACGCCCGCTTGGTTGGGCGAAGCCATGGACGTGCCCGAAAGGCGGTCGTAGCTCTGTCCGGGGATGGCGGAATAGATCTCGCCGCCGTGCGCCGTGATCTCGGGCTTGATGCGGAGATCGGGCGTGGGACCCCACGAGGAGAAGTCGGACATGAACGGACCCGCCTTCTGGCTGCGGCTGATCTTGATCTTGCCGTTCCCGCCCCGCACGAGCAGAGTGCCGTCGTCCTTGGAGAGGGAGCAGACGGGATAGTTGCCCAAACGTCCGACGTTCATGGAAATGGAACCCGAGACGTTGTTGTAAATGATACAGCCGACCGCGCCGAACTGGCGGGCGAGGCTTGCCTTTTCTTCGAAGTTGGTGGAGCCGCGGCGGATGAGGGCGATCTTGCCCTTGAGCTTGCCGTTGGGATTGCCGTACTCATCCTGATATTCGACGAAATCGCCCGCACGTCCGACGCCGGGGATGATCTCGTATTCGAATTCGAAGCTGTCCGCACCCGCGGGGACGACCCCTTCCGCCACGCCGTTGGCGAGGATTTCGCTGACGAAATCCTTGGGCTTTGCGGCGCTGTCCGAAGCCTCGGTGAAGTAGATGATGTTTTCGTTGTAGATGAAGTACGGGGTCTTAACGCCGCTGATGGAAGCGACGGAGAGAGCCGCCTCGTAGGTGGAGGGCGCGCCGACCGTTGCCGAGTCGGGGTTGCTCGTGAGCCCGAGGTTGCCGTTCTTCTCCGAACCGAAGGTGGAGTTGTAGTCGTTGGAAGCGGCGGCGATCAGGCTGATGCCCTGCTCCTTGATACGGTCGTAGACCGCGTAGCGAGCGTCGGAATCGGTCTCTCTCGTGAACCCGCACGAGGTACCGAGGGACATGTTGATGACGTCCACGCCGAGATAGACGCAGTCTTCGAGCGCGGAGATGATCCACGAAGTTTTCGCGCCTTCCGATTTCTCGGAGAAGACTTTCATGACGGCGAGCTGCGCGTTGGGCGCAACGCCCGTGATCACGCTGTCTTTCCCGACCATAACGCCCGCGACGTGGGTGCCGTGATCGGCGTTGATGGGAGCAACATCGTCGTCCTTGTCCGCATAGTCGTACGCATAGGGCACTTTGCGGCTGATAAAGACGTTGGCGGGCGTGAGCCCGGGGGTCGTCTTGGAGGCTTCGAGCTTGCCGATGACCCCGCCGAGCGATTCGAGCGTGATCTGATCCTTTTCGGGATCGGCGGTGAAGCCCTTTTCCGAGAAGGCGGTATGGGCGTAATCGAGCCCCGTATCGAGCACCGCGATGACGGTGCCTTCGCCGTCGTATTCGGAATCGGAGCTGTCGAAAATACCCGTCTCTTCATAGACGTTGACGTCGTTTTCCACGGGCTCGGTCTCGCAGGGGGCGTAAACTTCGCCCACCATGACGCCAGCCTTGCCCTTCATGGCGTTGCAGAGCCTGTCGAACGCGCCCGCGCGGATGGTGACTTCGATCCCGCCGAGGAGAGTATCGAAACGGTCGCCCGCTTGGTATTTGATGCCCGCGTTGTCGAGCGCGGTCAAAAGCGCATTGCTCTTGTGTTCGATGTCCGCGGCGACGGCGCTCCCCTCGCGGGAAAGCGCGAACTCTGCGACGGACGAATCGGTCGCGGCTTTGTCGTATGCGTCGAGCACGGTATCGGTATCCAAGGTCAGAATGACGGAAATTTCCTCATCTGCGGACACGTCTTTGGTAAGGGGCTGAACGAGCGACTCGTCAAAAAATTGAGACAAATCGGTATCGATCGTCCCCGTGATATCATGGACTTCCCCTACCTCGGCAACGTTCTCGGCAACCGAAAGGCTCTGCGGCGGCTGCATAGAGGGCAACAGCGCCGAAACGACCATCGTGCCGGAGAGGATGACTGCGGGTATACCGAGGAGAAGTTTCCTTCCGATCTTCATTGTGTTTTACCTCCGCGAATAAATAAGCCTACTTCAAGCGTTATACCGTACTATTATAACCGATGAAAAATTTTTTTGCAAGCATTTCAAAGGGGCAAAAATACATGCATTCCCTTTATAAAAAGAAAATATTCATAAAACATGAAAAAACAGTGAAAATATTCATGTTTATACATAAATGGGGGTATAAGTAATTCTTATAATTCCCCCTTGAAATTCGTATATATTCAAATAAAATGTAAATTTTTCGGCGGCGGATTCCCCAAAAAAGCCGCAAAAAATAAAAACGGTGACCGAAAAAGAAAATTTCAAACAATTTCTGCAAACAGGCAACATCCCCCGCCTTTTGCCCCTTCCGAAAAAAAATTTTCCGAAAATTCTTGTATGAAATATTTGTGAAATTTTTTGCGCAGCGGCAAGACACAAGATATGGTATGCGCGCCCCGCCCGACCGCAATTTATGACGGGAAACGGGGTCCCCGCACAGGCGGAGACCCCGAATTATTTGTCCGAAAATTTTATTTTTACTTGTTCATGCCCTCTTGCACGGCGACTGCGACGGCGACGGTCGCGCCGACCATCGGGTTGTTGCCCATGCCGATGAGCCCCATCATTTCGACGTGTGCGGGGACGGAAGAAGAGCCCGCGAACTGCGCGTCGGAGTGCATTCTGCCCATCGTATCCGTCATTCCGTAGGAGGAAGGACCTGCCGCCATGTTGTCGGGGTGGAGGGTCCTGCCCGTGCCGCCGCCCGAAGCGACGGAGAAATAATTCACGCCGTTTTCGTTGCACCATTTCTTATAGGTGCCCGCGACGGGGTGCTGGAAGCGCGTGGGGTTGGTGGAGTTGCCCGTAATGGACACGCCGACCTTTTCGAGCTTCATGATCGCGACGCCCTCCGGAACGTTGTCCGCGCCGTAGCACTTGACTTTCGCGCGGGGACCGTTCGAATAGGGCACTTCCTTGGTGACGGTGACCGTTTCGGTATAAGGATCGAATACGGTCTCGCAATAGGTGAAGCCGTTGATACGGGAGATGATGAACGCGGCGTCCTTGCCGAGCCCGTTCAAAATGACGCGGAGGGGATTTTTGCGGACCTTGTTCGCATTCATCGCAATGGAGATCGCACCCTCTGCCGCCGCAAAGGATTCATGTCCCGCAAGGAAGCAGAAGCAATCCGTATCCTCGGAAAGGAGCATCTTGCCGAGATTTCCGTGCCCGAGTCCCACCTTTCTGTTCTCGGCGACCGAGCCGGGGATGCAGAACGACTGCAAGCCGATGCCGATCGCGGCAGCCGCGTCGGCTGCCTTTTTGCAACCCTTTTTAATGGCGATCGCCGCGCCGACGGTGTACGCCCAGACGGCGTTTTCGAAGCAGATGGGCTGAGTGCCGCGGACGAGTTTATCGCAGTCTACGCCCTTGGAAAGGCAGATTTCTCTGCATTCTTCCACGGAGCCGATGCCGTACTCTTTGAGCGTTGCGTTGATCTTGTCGATCCTTCTTTCATAACCTTCAAACAGAGCCATGTCGCGCCTCCTTATTCCTTACGAGGGTCGATGTACTTCACCGCGCCCTGTTCTTTCTCGAATCTGCCGTAGTGCCCCATCGC
>CANRCY010000011.1 GCA_947629225.1 uncultured Clostridia bacterium
ATGCAATCTGAAGCGTTGGTCATAAAATATATTCCTAAGCTGATAACCTTGAAAGAATTTTTGAAAAAGCAATATGGGTTAAGGGTGCTTGGGAATATCGATAAATATCCCTTGGATTTGGATCAAAGCGTCGCGTCTTTTTATGAAAAGATCCTTTCCGTCTTGCTTCATTCAAGGGGCGAGGGGATACGATTTACACGCAACCAGTATTTCGTCCAAAAGAGGTCTATGAAATACATTCAAGGGTACATCTTCTATGAATATGTCTTTGATGTATCCGACGATAAGGCAAATAAGTTCAATACATTTGTTTGTTATAGCTTAAAAAATATCAGATTTGATTACGACCTCAAATTAAAACTTGCCAAAAAACACATCAAATTCCTGAATACGGAAATTGTAATCAACGTCATTTTTGATTATGAATATTCCATAAGACCTTGCGCCTTTAAGAACCTCTTATATCTCATCAACATTGATGTTCCCGATGGGAAGAGGGATGAGGCATATTCAATGCTCATGGAGATGATCAAGCGCAGAAATATGTCCTTGGTCGATTTGATGGAAAACGAAGCGGAAACGAAATCGTTGCCCGATGGTTATTATACGAGATTTTTCAATGCCATTCGGAGCCATATAGGAAGGAATAAGCCCGGTACGAACACGCTTAGATTTTTATTGTCGGAAATGAGGAACAGTACAATAAGGGCGCAGCAATATAAACCGTATGGAAGTATGCCTTCCTACAATGAAGAGTTTGATGGATTGCGGATCCGTAAGGGGACAAAGGCGTTTGATTTGATGCCCTTTGCCTTTTTTCCCAGACGAGCAAGACCGTCGCTTTACTCCTTATTTGAGCTTTTCGATAGTGCAAACACTGCCGATGAGATTCTATATCGCCATATTGTCGATCACATTAACCAAAACAATGTTCTTTTCATCAAGCCTGCAGACATTGGATTTTCTGACGAAAGGTTCGTTGAGCTCAAAGATAAATTTAATTTGAAACTTGAAAAAATCAATCCATATTATAACAATTATCGCATAGTAGAAGTAAACGGATTCTATACGGTCGAAGCGTATTATGAGGCGACGAAGAAAGTGATTGCCCGCGCACTTGAGCTTTGCGGTAAGCAAAACGTGGAGATAAACGACGATTATCATGAAAATGCAATTTTATCGGAAGGACAAAAGCGCATTTTGATGAGCGCCTTCACGACGTCCTCGATCTGTCTGGTGACGGGGACTGCGGGGACAGGAAAGACAACATTGATCAAGGAGTTTATCAAAAACAATTCGCAAAAGAAAATTTTATGTCTTACGACGACGAATACCGCCAATAACAATTTGAAGACGAAGGGAGACTGGAAGATCTTATACAAGAATATCTCGCAATATGAAGCCGAAAAGTACCATGATTCGTTTGATATCGTCATCGTTGACGAGGCGAGTTTTGTTTCCACAAAATCGATCAATGCCATTTTAGAGTCGCAACCAAATGCGAACTTCTTGCTTGTCGGCGACCCCGAGCAAATTCAATCGATAGAATTTGGAAACTGGTTTGACCTGCTGCTTAGTCTCTTAAAGAGCAAAGGTGTTGTCTACACGCTTGAAGTCGGATACAGGACGAATGTCAAAGAGATGAAAAAGGTATGGGAATCGGTGCGAAATGGGGACAAGAAGGACACTTTAGAGTTGCTTTCCGCCTATGAAATGACGGAAAAAATCAGCGAAAATATTTTTAAGGTCGGAGAGGGGGAAATCGTGCTATGCCTGAATTATGATGGACTCTATGGGATAAATAACGTCAATCGTTATTTGCAGGCATCCAATCCAAATACCGCTTACGAGTATCAACAGAATCTATACAAAGTGGGAGATCCGATCGTTTTTATCATAAACGATTACAGCGCCTATGGAATTTATAACAATCTGAAAGGGAAGATCGTTGAGATACGGGATGGCGAAGATGATATTTTCTTTAAGATCGAATTGGACGACAAAATAGAGGAGTGTGGCAAATTATCGAATGAGATCGACATCGTAAATGAAGATTCCAAGAGCTATGCGATTGTCGAAAAAATGAAATTTTATAATGAACAATATGATTCCGATATGGATGTCAGAACGAAACTTCCCTTTCAAATTTCATACGCCATGTCTATCCATAAGGCGCAGGGTTTGGAATTTGATTCGGTAAAGATCGTGATCACGAAAGAGGCGGAGGAGAGGATCTCTAAAAGCATTTTCTATACGGCGATCACGAGAGCGAAGAAAAAGCTGAAAATATATTGGGAACCGGAAGTTGCCAACGAAGTTTTGAACAATATTGAAAACAGCAGTCATTCCAAGACTGCGGATCTATCGATCATCAAGCAAGAATTTTCCGATCGAGTCTGATAGAACTGCGGCGTGTTTGCGTTTTAACTTGTCGGAAGACTTCGGAGGAATATAGGCATAGCGAGTCAAGTGATGTGGCGTTTACTGCCTGCAATCCGGTACGCTTGGGAGAGCACTGTAAACCGCGGTGTCGTCAGTTCGAGTCTGATTGAGCAGCCGGAAAATGTCCGGGGCGTAAAAACACTTCGGACATTTTTTATTCGCCTATCAACGCGCGCAATCCATTTGATTGTGAATTTCAAACATATTTGAAAAAATTTTTTGAAAAAAATTTTAAGAATCCTATTGACAAAATGAAAAGTTCGTGCTATACTTGTTTACGTTATCGATAACGGGACGAAAATATGTTGATACGGACGAAAATCATCGGGATCGGCGATCCCTTCATTCTCAAAGAAGGCTCGCTTTTTCATGCTTTTGCGACGTCGGCTCCCGATGGTTTTTGTTGTTTCACTTCGGAAAATCTGAAGGATTGGCGCAAAGAGGGTTACTGCTACCGCAACAGCGCGTGGGCGGAAAACTGCTTCTGGGCGCCCGAAGTCTATTTTTACCGTAATCGGTATTACATGCTCTATACGGGGCGGTGGAAGGCGAAGCACAGCTTGCGGCTGGGGCTCGCCGTCGCGGATTCCCCCCTTGGTCCTTTCGAGGACCTCGCGCCCGCCCCTCTCTTCGATTTGGGCTATGCCTGCATCGACGGAACGCTCTTCTTCGACGATGACGGCAAAGTTTATCTATATTTTGTGCGCGATTGCAGCGAGAACATCATCGACGGCGTGCACACCAGCGAAATTTATTGCGCCCGCCTCTCGGACGATCTCCGATCTCTCGTGACGGAGCCCGTGAAGGTGACGTCTCCCTGCCTCGATTGGGAAACCCGTTCCCCCGATTGGCGCTGGAATGAGGGTCCCGCTCTCCTCAAACACGGCGGGAAATACTTTTTGAATTTTTCGGTGAATTGCTACGACTCGCCCGATTACTGCATCGGGTGCGCCGTGGCAACTTCGCCGTTCGGTCCGTTCGAAAAATACGCCGCGCCCGTTCTGAAAAGGGCGGAAGGGGACTTTTCGGGTCCGGGGCACAACAGTTTCTTTCGGGCGGACGGGAAACTTTTCACCGCGTTCCATATCCATACCGACCCGCGCAAGCCGAGCGGTGACCGCCGTATGTGCATTGCGGAGGCAGGGTTCGGAGAAGACGGGAAATTTTTTATCGACGCGTCGGAATAGAGCGTAAAAACGAAATCAAGCGCAAAGGGTGACGGATGAAACGAGCAAGAGTTACGATGGAAGATGTGGCGAGGGCGGCGCAAGTGACATCGCAAACAGTCTCGCGCGCCTTCCGCAACGCGCCCGATATTTCGGAGGAGACCCGCGAAAAGGTGCTCCGCGTCGCCGCCGAACTCAACTATGTGATGAACGGCACGGCAAGTTCTCTCCGCGGGGGGAACAGCCGATTCATCGTGGTCGTGTACGACAACCTCGTGAACATTTACTTCTCCGTCATGATCGACTATCTGCAACAGAGCCTTTGGCGGAGGGGATATTCCATTCTCATGCTCTCCGTTGCGGAGGCAAAGCTCGACGGCGCGGCATACGAATTCGCCGTTTCGCACAATGCGGCGGGCATTATCTCTTTCCTCGAACCCGTGCCGCGGATCGGGGAGATGATAGATACGTTTTCCATTCCCGTACTTCTCATCGGGCGGCGGACGGAACTCATGCAGGTCGATTACATCCGCACGGACGACGAAGAGGGGGGAAGGATCGCGGCGCGCCGTCTCTTCTCCCTCGGCTGTAAAAAAGTTGCCTATCTCACCGTTCCGCTCGAAATTTCTTGCGCTTACGACAGATTTTCGGGCTTTCGGGAAGAGGCGGTGCGGCTCGGAATGGAGAGCCCCCTCGCGCAGGACGCCTATGCCGCGCCCGCCGCGGAGCTCTTGAAGTGGCTTGCGGAGAGCGGCGTGGAAGGGCTCTTCTGCTTTAACGATATGATCGCCTACAACGCCCTCTATACCATGGAGCGGGAGAAGCTCCCCCGTCTCAAAGTGGTCGGATACGACTGCGTGACGCGCGAGGTGCACATTCCCTATGAACTCTATTCCGTCGGTTCGGATAAGTGCGCTCTTGCGGAGCGGGCGGCGGAGATCGTCGTCGGGCGGATCGAGGGAACGGACGAACCCCGTTTTGCCGAAGTCGTCGGCGTAGAGGGGTGGATATAAGCGCGGAAAGCCTAAAAAAGCGCCGCAAAGGCGCGAAAGAGGGCTTCTGCGCGATCAGTTGGGTTTTTTCAATCGAAAGATGAAAAACGAAATAGATAAGGAGGACAACTATGTTAGGTAAGGGCAGGAAGTTTGCTATTGCAATTGCAATAGCGCTCTGTGTAGGTACGCTTGCGTTTGCGGGCGCCTGCAAAAAAGAAGACGACAAAAAGTATACCGTAACGTACGAAGCGGGGTATACGGGCGCGACGGAGGAGATCCCCGCCGAGTCGTATGCCGAAGGCGAGACGGTCACCCTGCGCGGCGCGGATACATACACGCGCGACGGATACCTGTTCGTAAATTGGAGCGACGGCTCCTCTACATACGCGGCAGGCGCTTCGTACACCATGCCCGCCCGCGACGTCGTATTTACGGCGCAGTGGCAAGAAGAGGCGAACATTCCCGATGGCGCGGAAGCCGAAACGATCGAGAGCTTCCCCGCGGGCAATCTCACCTTGGTGAACGGGAACGCAACGGCGCACTACACCGCGGAATATGCGGATGTCGGGCTTGTCATCACGGCTTGGGTCGAGGATAAAGACGTATCCGTGGGCAGCGGCGTAAGCGGGAACGACGGCGTTTCCGTTATTTTCGCGAAGCAGGAGCGCATCGCGGGCGTTTCGGAAAAGACCTACCGCGTCCGCGCCGACCTCGACGGGAACGTGCAGGCGGCGACCATGCACAACACGCAACCTGCCGAAGTTACGGGTCTCACGGCAGAGGCGAAGTATCTGACCCTCAACGGAAGGACGGTCGCGGGCTACCGCATAAAGCTCACGATGCCCTATGCGGCGATCGACGTCACGAAGGAGAGCCACAACGCGGTCGTTGCGCTCGGCTTCCAGAATGCCGATCAGCTCCTCTATGACGAGAGCCACGGCACGGAAATCACCCAGAGCCATACCTACCTTCTCGTGAATGCGGACGGCACGTTTGCGGAGAACCCCGATCTGGAACTCGGAAAAGTTTGGGGCAACGGCGGCACGGGACTTCAAATGGTCGACAGTTGGGACGTTACGACCGACGACGGCACGGACGGCGCGTATATCGAAATGGCGGAAGCGCGCGGCGGCACCGACAACAACATCTACATGCACCACTCCAACACGGCTAAGACCTTCTACGCCGAGACCGAACTCACCGTAAAATACGCGGACGACACGTTGAACGGCGGGTACGATCAATATCCCAAGTTCGGCGTTGCGGTGTACAATGCGAGCGGCTCCAAGGGCGTGCTCTTCTATGTTGACGCGGTCAGCAACGAAGCGCCTCCCGCGATCAACGCAAACTCGACCAACCTCGGCTACAACATCCGCGCGAACGGCAACTGGGGGACTTGGAACAACGTCGGAAGGACGGTCGGCGAAAATGCGGGCGTCTATCAGAGCCCCGCACCCGAAGACGGTCAGGAACCCGTCGAAAACTACGTAAAAATGGGCATTTACCGCCAGGGCGCGGTGTTCAAACTCGTCTATAACGGCGAAGCCGTGCACACCCTCTATGGGATCGGCATCGCTCCCGACGAAGACGCATACTTCTGCATCATCTCCTTCAACCTCGTTCTGAAAGCAAGGAATTACTCCTACACGACGGACGAAGCGACGCTCCAAAAGTACTACGAAGACACGAGCGTGAAGGAAGAAGTCGACTATCTCTTCATGGGCGATAGCTACATGGATACCGCATTCTTCCAGACGTATGCCGATTCCTTCGGCAAACTCAGCTCCGTCGACCTCGGCGTGGGCGGCACGAAGGTAGAGTATTGGCAGGAACAGACGGAGGCGCTCCTTCCTCACTATTTGCCGAAGAACGTCATTATCCACATCGGCGTAAACAACCTCGACGACGCGGGGCAGTCCGATACCAAGGTCATCGGGCTTCTCGGGGAGCTCTTCAAGAGCCTTCATCAGCTCTGGCCCGAGGCAAAACTCTACTACATCAGCATTGTCGATAACGTCATGTTCCACCAATATGCGAATAAGTATGAGGCGGTCAATGCGTGGGTAGAGACGCAGACGGATATCAATTTCATCGATATGCGTCCGTATGTCACCAAGACGGACGGCGCTGCCGATCGTATGTGGTTCTACGACGGGCTCCATTACAGCCCCATGGGCTATGCGCTCCTCGTCCGCACGATCGCCGACGCAGTCGGCGCAGACGTGGGCGAAATCAACGTTGTAGACGGGCTCGGCAACCTCAGCAAGGGCGACGACCTCTACCTCACCCACTCGGCGAACTTCGATGTGGAGGGCGAGGGCGACGAACAGATCTGGCACGCTTTGCAGCAGACGGCTTACACAGAGACCCTCCTTCCGATCGACGGCGCGTACGGCGCAAACGTCTATGCGGAAGCGAAACTCTCCGTGAAGGCGGCTCTCCTCGGCGACGCTTGGGGCAAGGCAGGTCTTGCGGTCTCCTCCAAGAAGGGCACTTACTTCTACTTCATCAACTTGGCGAACAACACGAACCCGAACGGCTTCACCGATCACTATGGTTCGCTTGTATGGCGTCCCGAAAGCGGAAACCGTGAATGGGATTGGAAAGGCGCGACCCTTCATTTCGGCAACTCTACAAACGGCTACACCAACCTCGGTGACAACGCGAAGTACGACTATAACAAGAATCCGAACGACTTTATCACTCTCGGCGCGGCGAAAGTCGGGAAGTGGCTGTATTTCACGGCGGACGGTCAAAAAGTCGGCGTTCCCGTTCTCTCGCAGTTTGACGAAGATGAGGAAGTTTCGATCTTCGTGCTCAACTTCAACATGGAACTGTATGTGAAGGGCGGCTATGCGACGACGACGCTCTCCGAGATCAACACCAAAGCTCCCATGACGAAGGCTTCGACGAAGAACATCGACGGCGACCTCTCCGATTGGACGGATGTTGAAAAGAACAACCCTCACCGCATTCCTCTCGACGGCGGCAGAAGCGTCACCGCATACGCCTTCATGGATACATACGGCGTGAACATCTTCTATGATGTTATTCACAACACGTATATCAATGCGGATCGTAACGCCGATGGCGTTGCCACGACGGCATGGCATATGAACACAAATGTCGAAATGCAACTCGGCGGCGACGTATTCGGCAACTGGAGCGGTCTTGGGAACGGCATTCAGGTATTCGCCTCTGCGGATTCGCAGAAGTCCGTCAATATGGGGCAGTGCGTCATGAAGACGGAACAGCTCGAGGGCGGTAAATATCATACCGTTGCGGAACTCTTCGTCTCTTACGACGATATTCCGAGCTACGACGGAAACAGCGACTATATCCCCGTCATGTTTGCGTTCAAGACGTCCGGTGAAACGGCGAGCGGATTCATCGGATATGGCGATTGGTGGCGTTGCGATGACGAAGGCTCTCAGGCAGGTTGGCGCGGCGCCGAGATCACCAAGAAGGGCATCCGTACGGGTACGGTAAAGAAGATCGACGGCGACCTCTCCGACTGGACGGATGAAACCTTCAACGAAGCGGGACACAACGACAAAGTTCTCTCCGAAGCGAAATATTCGGCATTCCTCGGCGACGACGGTATGTATCTCGCGCTCCGTATCAAAGGTGCGAACGGCAAGAAGATCATCGTAGACCGCACAAATACGGCGGGCGATTGGTGGAAGAATACCAATATCGAGTTCTTCACTTGGGAAGCGGGGAACGATAAGCCCGAAATCGGACACTGGGCAGGCAAGGTGATGACCTTCGGCGGTCAGCTGTATCACACGGGTTACATTACCGCCGCGGAAATGAAGGTTTCCGAAGACGGCAACGAAGTTACCTTCGAGATCTTCATCTCCAACCGTTGGCTCAGACAGCCTCAGGCGCAATCGATCTATATTGACTTCTGCGGTCGTACGTATGTTCCCGACATGGAGAACGAGGACAACGACAGCGCGCAATGGTATGCGCATGATCCCGGTTACAAGCAGATCACCCGCAAAGCATAAGTAGCAATGGAATGGGGGAGAACGCCCTCGGGCGTTCTCCCCACAGCCGCGCCGTGTGCGCGGCTATCCTTATTTGAAAAAAGAAAAAAGGAGATCGAAAGGTGAAAAAATTACTCAGATTTGTGTCCCTTGCGGCAACGGCTGCCCTTGCGGCGTCGGCGGTATTCGGGCTCGCTGCCTGCAACCAAACGGGCGGCGGCGACATCTCGATCGACGAGAACGGCAATATCCGCCCGAGCGTGAGCGGAGAGACGACGATCAACTTCTGGGGCTACGGCGACCAGAACGAAAAATCGGTGTTCGACAGCCTTGTCGCCCAATTCAACGAGAAGTACAAAGACGACCATATCAAAGTCCACTACGAGCAGATGCCTTCGGGCACGTACGGGCAGAAAGTCCTCACCGCGCTCAAAAACAAGAAGGCTTCCGTCGACATTTTCTACGTCGGCGACGCGGACTATAAAACGTATGCCTCCTCGGGCTATCTCGAACCCCTCGACGTCTGGATCAACGGCGGCACGACGGAAGAGGGCACGACCATCCCCGCAAGCAAGGAGATCAAGATCGACGAGATGTGGGAGACTTCGATCAACCGCTATCTCTATGACGTCGATACGACGACGCAGGACGGTCCCAACGCCCATTATTGGGGCATTCCGAAGGACATCGGTCCCATCGTCATCTACTACAACGAAACGCAGTTCAATGAAGTGGGCATCAGGGTCCTCTCCGTCGCCAAAGAAGACCTCGCCGCCTTCAACGCGGGCACGAAGGCAGACGCGCGCGGCAACAAGAAGGCAGACCTCGGCATTACGGGCGAAGTCAAAGAGAAGGGGTATTTCGTAGACGGCAACGGGCAGAAGTGGTTCAACAACCAAGTCCCCATGAGCTGGGAAGAGACCATCGCCGTCGCAAGTCTCCTTCAAGAGAAGTACGGCGCGACCGCGAAAGATTACAGCGGCTACTACACCGAGTGGTGGTTCAACTACGGCTGGTCGGTCGGCGGCGACTGTATCGAGTATATCGCAGACAGCGATCCCGAGTACAACGGAGGCTATTGGGACCTCACCCTCTTCGAAGATACCCCCAACTTTATCGTTGCGGATAACGTCGAAGGCACGGTCACCGTCAACGGCACTGCGTACAAGGCGGGCGAGATCATCGAATGGAAAGATAAGCTCGTCGACGTAAAAGCGGAAAATAAGAGCATCCGTCCCGAAGTTACAACATTGAAGAACGAGGGCAAGCTCAACCAACTTCCCTCGCAGAGAGACGCGATGATCGAGTTCGTCAGCCTCACCACCCCGAAGGATAAGGACGTTGTCCAAGGGCACAAGGGCTACGCCGTGAGCGCGTACCCGAAGGTCATCGGCGACGACTCCCAAAAGGCGACCAAGTTCGCCGAAAAGAAAATCGGTATGCTCGTCGACGGCAGATGGAACGTCGTCGATTTCCGTACCGTCTGCGGCGATAAGCCCGGTTCCACGGGCGGCGGCAAATTCGAATGGGACGTTGCGCCTCTTCCCCAATACAAGGAATACGACGCACAGGGCAATGTGACGGTGCACGGCGTGGAAGCGGGGCATTCGGGCTCCGTGGCGCTCTGCATCAACAAGAAGTCCGAAAAGAAGACGGCGGCTTGGCTCTTTGCCGAATTCATCGGCGGTAGAACGGGGCAGGCGGCGCAGGCGCAATCGGGCTTTGCCATTCCTTCGCAGAAAGACCTCGCCAATTCCGAAGTCTTCCTGCAATCGGAGATGAACCCCCGCAACTCCATCGTATTCGTGCGCGCGGCGCAGTTCGAGACCCCCGGCGACTGGTGGTATCTCAAAGACAACAAGTGGATCAACGCGTGGGCGGATAACCTCAACCACAAGGTGCGCGAGGGCGATATGACCTTCGACGCGCTTGTAAACAGCGAGGCGGTACGCAATACTCCCGCGCTCCTCAAAGCGTATACGAGGAAGAACTGACAGGAGGTCCGCATGGAACGGGTAATCGCAGAAACTGTTGCCGAAAGGACGATCGGAGCCGAGGTCCCCGCAGATCTCAATGCGGAGTTCGAGGAAGAGTCCGTCCTTCGGGAGCGTATGCCCTCAAATAAGCGGAAGAAGAAGCGGATCAACACAGAGGAGATCTACGGCACGCTGTTCGCCGCAATCCCCCTCATCGGGTTCTGTATCTTCGGGCTTGTCCCGCTCATTCTCGCCTTTGCCATGGCGTTTCTCGACATGGGCACGGGCTGGGACATCACGAGCGCCGAGTGGGCGGGATTCGACAATTTCGTCTATCTCTTTTCGACGGCAGCCGAAGAGGTGGGCATCTCCATTTTCCGTGCGATCTGGAATACGCTCCTTCTCGGGATCTCCACCTTCATCAGCCAAATCCTCGCCCTTGCCATCGCCTATCTTCTGAGCCGCGACATCAAAGGGCGGGGGATTTGGAGGATCATCTACTTCATCCCCTATGTTTGCTCGGTGGTTGCGATCACCATCATGTGGCGGTACATGTTCAACCCGTCCTATGGGATCATCAACCAGCTTCTCGGCAACACGGACATCATGAACGGCGCGATCGATTGGACGGGCGACCCCATCATGTTCTATGTGACGATCAATATCATCAGCATATGGTCGGGCATGGGATACGGCATTCTGCTCTACACGGCGGCGCTCACCAACGTGAACCAATCCTCTCTCGAGGCGGCGGAGATCGACGGCGCGGGTCCCTTTACCAAGTTCTTCCGCATCGTCTTTCCCTCGATCTCGCCCACGACCTTCTATCTCCTCATCATGGGCGTGATAGGGCTGTTGCAATCGTTCACCGTCACAAACGTATTCGATAAGACAGGCGGTCCCGATAAGAACGGTATCACGATCGTGTTCTTCATGTACCAATATCTCTATGATTGGCAGAACGTGGGCGTCGCGAGCGCGGCTTCGTGGGTGCTTGCAGGGCTCATTCTCGTCGTCACGATCATTCAATTCTTTGTTTCGAGGAGGTGGGTCAAGTATGACTGAGAACTACGAAGTGCCCGTTGCGGCTCCCGCTCCCGAAGTGCAAGAACAGGCGGCGCCTCAAAAAGAGGTCCGCTCCAAGCCCCCGAAGATGCGCAGCGGAAAGAAGATGAACATGATCTCGAAAGCGGTGATCTACGCCGTTCTCGCGTTCTATGCGCTCGTCATCATCTTTCCCTTCCTCATCGTCATCATCACGTCCTTCAAGACGTGGCAGGACGCGGTCGCATCCGAATTTTCGTGGATCCCTCCCATGGGCTTCACGTTCGAAGGGTATCGCGAAGTGTTTACATACAAAGCCTCTTCCGATTCGACGCTTCCGTCCCTCGTGAACGGCTTCTTCAACACTTTGCTCTACGTGCTCCCTCCCACCATTTTGGGGCTCTTCACTTCCTCGCTCTCGGCGTATGCCTTTTCCAAGTTGCGCTTCCGTGCGAAGAAGTGGCTGTATCCTCTCCTGTTGGGAACGATGATGATCCCGGGAACGATCATGATCGTGCCGCAGTACGTCATCTACGATTCGATCGGATGGATCAACACGCCTTTGCCTCTCATGATCCCGGGAATGTTCGGCGCGGCTGCCTGCGTGTTCTTCATGCGGCAGTTCTATGCGGGCATTCCCGATAGCTTGATCGAGGCTTCCAAGCTCGACGGGCTCGGCTATTTCGGCATTTTCTTCCGTATTATGGTGCCGCTTTCCGTCCCCGCCCTGCTTGCTCAGGGGCTTCTCGGATTCATCGGCGGGTATAACGACTACCTCGGACCGTTGCTCTATCTTCATGAGGACCATCTCTATACGCTGCAAGTCGCCCTCAACAACATTGCGGATACCTTCGAAAGGAGATCCAACGTGGTAATGGCGGCAAGCCTTGTGGCGCTCGTCCCCATGCTGATCGTGTATTTCTTCACCCAAAAGTTTTTCATCTCGGGCATCGTTTCGAGCGGACTCAAAGAATAATTTAAGGAGACATCATGAAAAAATTCGCAAGACTCTCTTCAGCCGTTCTCGCTCTCTGCATGACGGCGGGAGCCGTATCCTCTCTCGCCGCCTGCGCCAAAGGGAAATTCAACTACGAAGCGGAAAAGCTCAGCACGATGACCGATTCCGCGCACGACTACAACGCCAACCTCTTTTATGTGAATTCCCTCGAATTCGGCGTTGCGGACCCCTCCGTCATCTTCATCACGGAGGGCGAAGAACAGGGCTGGTTCTACGCTTACGGAACGAGCGACGAGATCAACGGGCACGGCTATCAGGCGTGGCGTTCGAAGGACCTCTCCCATTGGGAGACGACGGGTCTCGCCCTCAGCCCCGATTTCTCGGTAGCGTGGGCAACCGATAACTATTGGGCGCCCGAGGTCATCTACGATAAGAACGACAAGACCTACTACATGGTCTACAACGCGTGGAACCAGAACGAAAATCTCGGACCCGAATGCAGACTGTGCCTTTCCGTTGCCTCCTCCAAGTCGCCGAAAGGACCGTTCACCACTCCCCGCCGCGAAAATGCGGACATGAAGCAGATCGGTCCCGATCAGCCCGTCATCGACCTTCACGAGAGCAATACAGCTATCCCGCAGAAGTACCGCGATATGGGCTTTGATTGCGCGCTCGACGCGAGCCCGTTTATCGATCCCGTCACGGGAGATAAGTACCTCTTCTTCGGATGGTATGACATTGTCGGAACGGGCAAACGGGACGGGACCCACCTCTTCGGCATGAAGATGAAGGACTGGTTCACGCCCGACTATACCACCCTTACCGAGCTCACCGCGCCCGGGTACAGCACCCTCGAAAAATATTACAGACCCGAGGTCGCCGACCTCGACAGCGTCGAAGGGCACATCAATGAGGGTCCGTTCATGTACTATCACGACGGCACCTACTACCTCACCTTCTCCGTCAACGGCTACACCGACGAGACCTACCGCGTCATGCAGGCGACTTCGGATTCCCCGCTCGGGACTTTTACGAAGATCCCCGAAGAGGACGGCGGCACCGTGATCGCGTCGAGCCCCGATTGGACGCACATCAAGAGCGCGGGGCACCACAGCTTTGTCGAAGTGGGCGACGAGCTCTTCATCGCCTACCACACCTTCCGCAACAGGCAGGATATCTCCAACGGGCGTGCGCTCGCCGTCGACAGAGTGGTCTGGACGGAGAACGAGGCGGGCGATACGGTCATGCACACCAACGGTCCCAGCTGGTCGCTCCAACCTCTTCCCGAGGCGATCTCGGGGTATAAGAACATCGCGCCTTCCGCGGCGATCACCGTAAACGGACAGGCGGCGGAGGGGGACGACAACCTCGCCCTTCTCACCGACGGCATTCTCAAATACCGCGACCTCAGCCTCGGCGAGGAATGCGTCTTTACGGAAGAGACAAACGAGATCGTCCTCAAATGGGAAGAGCCCGTCACGGCGCGCGGCGTTCTCGTCTATAATTCTTGGGAATACGAGAAGACGTTCAGCGAAGTGAAGTCCATCGAGATGGACTACCTCAGATCGAACGGCAAAAAAGAGACCGCGACAATCGAGAATCTCGGCTTCGACTGGGATTGGTTCTTCGAGGACGAGACGGGGCTCATCCGCCCGGGCGGAGCGGCGATCGCGGAGTTTGCCGAACTTCCCGTCACGGAAATGCGTATTTCCATCGATATGCCCCAGGGCGCGGACGAATTTTCGATCGGCGAGCTCGTCGTGCTCGGCAAGGACGTTGCCTGCAAGGGCGTCGACTCCTTCGAAAAATATTCCTATGAGAATGCGACGTACGGTTCCCCCCATATCGAGAGGAACAGCGTGAACTTCGGCGCGGTCGAAGTGGACGGCAAGCCTTCCTCCTACATCAAGACGACCGACGGGTTCAACGTCGAGAACGACAAGGGGACGGACGATTCTTATATCCTTCAAACGGGTGCGCGCGACCAGTTCGCCTTCTTCAAAAACGTATTCTCTACGGAGTTTTACGCAAAGGCGACCTTTACCGTCACGGCAGACAGGGGCTATGCGAACGACCAATACCCGAAATTCGGTTTCGCCATCCGTTGCGAGGATAAGGACGAGCTCGGCAACGATATCCACAACACTATCATCTACTATGTAGACGCGGCGAACAACTACACGCTCGGGCGGGTCGGTTGCGCCCAGCGCAACATGAGCGATACCGATTGGCTGTGGGGTCAGGACGAAACGCTCAAAGAAGTCCCCGATATGCAGTATAAGGACGGGAACACGGTCACGCTCGAAGTCATCCGCAAAGGCACGTCCTTCTATTTCATCTGCAACGGTACCCTCGTGATCGAAAAGAGCGACTTCAACGTGTTCGATGAGGATCTCAAGAGCGCGATCGGGTTCTTCTCCTTCAACACGCCCATGAAGATCACGAATTACTTCGCGACGCAAGACAGTTCGGAGGTCGCAAAGAAATTGCAGGAGTTCGGAAAATAACAACAAGGAGAGGAAGCTCATGCAGCAGAGAACAGAATACCCCCGCCCGCAATTCCGAAGAGAGGATTGGCTCGCGCTCAACGGAGAATGGGAATTTGCGTTCGACGATGAGGACGAGGGCTTCGCCAAGGGATACGATACGGGGCGCGTCTCTCTCCCCCTCAAGATCAACGTTCCGTTCAGCTATCAGTACCCCGCGAGCGGCATCGGCGATCCCGCCGTCCACCCGTGCGTATGGTACAGAAGAACATTCGAAGCGAAGGAGGGCAGGCATGCCCTGCTCTCCTTCAACGGAGCGGACTATCAAACGGACGTCTGGATCAACGGCAAACATGCAGTCTCTCACGAGGGGGGCTATACGCCCTTTTCGGCAGACATTACAAAACTTTTGAAGCGGGGCGCGAACACGGTCGTCGTGCGGTGCTCCGACCCGCTCGATCCCGTTCTCCCGCGCGGCAAACAGAGCTGGACGGGGGAGCGTTTCGCCTGTTGGTATCTCCCGAATACGGGGATCTGGCAGAGCGTATGGATCGATTGGGTGGGGGAGGACGCCATTCTTTCCCACACGATTTTTCCCGAATTCGACGGATGTTCGGTGTCGGGAGAGATCGTCACCGCGGGCTATGCGGATGAGGCGGAGATCGTCGTCTCTCTGAACGGAGAGGAGCTCAAAACCGTCCGCTTCGGGCTCGACGGCAAGCGTACCCGCTATTCCTTCACGCTGAAAGAGCCCAATGAGGTAGACTTCGACTATGCGTGGCGACCCGAACGCCCCGTGCTGTTCGGCGCGCAATTCAGGCTCTATTCGGGCGGGAAACTTGTCGACGACGCCGCGGCGCGGTTTGGGTTCCGCAAGCTCTCCGCCGACGGGAATACGATCGCCCTCAACAACGAACCGCTCTTTCAGCGGTTGGTTTTAGATCAAGGCTATTGGGAGGAGAGCGGGATTACGCCGCCGAGCGCGGAGGCGCTCAAAAAGGATATTCTCCTCGCCAAGTCGATGGGGTTCAACGGAGCGCGGAAACATCAGAAGTTCGAGGACCCGTATTTCTACTACTATGCGGAAGAGCTCGGCTTTCTCGTCTGGTGCGAAATGCCGTCCGCCTATGTATTTTGCGCAGAGGAAGAGGCGCGGATTTCCTCCGAATGGGCTGCGATCGTCCGCGAAGCGAGCTTGTTTACGAGCGTCGTTGCCTACGTCCCGCTCAACGAGAGTTGGGGGGTGCGGAATATCGTCGCCGACCGCGCACAGCAGAATTTCGCTCGCTCCCTCTACTACATGACCAAGGCGCTCGATCCCACCCGCCTCATTTCCACGAACGACGGTTGGGAATCGCCCGAGACGACCGATCTGCTCGGCATTCACGATTATTCCTACGACAGCAGTCTCTTTGCCGAAAAATACCGCGCCGAACGCTACAACGGGCTCTATCCGCAGGGGCGGCGGCTGATGGCAGAGGGTTGTCTCTACCGCGGACAGCCCGTCCTTCTCACCGAATTCGGCGGCATTGCGATGTCCGACGAGATGGAAAACGGGAATTGGGGCTACAACGACGGCGCGCAGGACAAGGAAGCGTTCTATGCCCGCTACGGAGATCTTATGCGGGGGGTGTATGCCCATCCCGAGTTCCGCGGGTTCTGCTATACCCAGCTCACCGACGTGCAACAGGAAGTAAACGGGCTTCTCTATCCCGACCGCACGCCGAAATTCGACTGCGAGCGGCTCAAACGCCTCACCGAAGGAAAAGAATAATAACGCATCGTTGCCTTGGTTTCCGCCAAGGCAACTGTTTCGAAACTCACCAAAAAGAATAAAAAAACGAACAAGACGTTCGGGAGGGTTCATTATGTCAAAAGAATGGCTCAAACATGCGGTCATTTACCAAATTTATCCGCAGTCCTTTTTTGATACCAACGGGGACGGCATCGGAGACATCAACGGGATTTCGGAAAAGTTAGACTATATCCGCGAGCTCGGTTGCGACCTGCTCTGGATCAATCCGTGCTTCGATTCCCCGTTCCACGACGCGGGATACGACGTGCGGGACTACAAAAAAGTCGCGCCGCGTTACGGGACCAACGACGACCTTCGCCGCTTGTTCCGCGAGGCGCACGGGCGCGGGATCCGCGTTCTGCTCGATCTCGTCCCCGGGCACACTTCCGAAGAGCACCCGTGGTTTATCGCGTCCTCGAAAGCCGAACACAACGAGTATTCCAACCGCTATATCTGGACGGATTCCTGCTTCCGCGGGGCGGAAGGAATGCCCTTCATCGGCGGGGAGCGCGAGCGCAACGGTTGCTATATTTTGAACTTTTTCAAGTGCCAGCCCGCGCTCAACTACGGGTTCCAAAACCCGAAGGAGAATTGGCAGCTCCCGCCGACCCACCCCGACTGCGTCGCCACGTTGGAGGCGATGAAAGACGTCATGCGCTTTTGGCTCTCCATGGGGTGCGACGGCTTCCGCGTGGACATGGCGGCTTCCCTGATCAAGCTCGACGACGAAAACCGCACGGGGATCAAAGCGCTGTGGAAGAACGTCCGCAGCATGCTCGATCGGGAGTTCCCCGACGCCGTTTTGATCTCCGAATGGTCGGACCCGCCCAAAGCCATCGACGCGGGATTCGACATCGATTTTTATCTGCATTCGGCGGGCAACGGCTGTTCCGCTCTTCTTCGAGACTATCAGTGCCACGGGAACGGCAAGCCGGGCGGGGAAGATCACAGCTACTTCAAAAAGGGCGGAAAGGGAGACGTTACGCCGTTTTTGGAGGAATTCTGCCCGTGGTACGAAAAGACGAAGGGCAGGGGATATATCTCCTTCCAGACGGGCACCCACGACACGGAGCGCGCCCGTTGGTCGCTGACCGAGGACGAGCTCAAGATCGCCTATGCGGTGCTGTTCACCCTGCCGGGGATCCCGTCCGTCTACTACGGCGACGAGATCGGCATGCGGTATCTGGAAGTTCCCACCAAGGAGGGCGGCTATAACCGTACGGGCTCCCGAACGCCCATGCAGTGGAAAAAAGCGCCCAATCTCGGCTTTTCGGAGGGGACGAAGGAGAGCCTTTATCTGCCCGTGGACAGCGCAGACGACGCTCCGACGGCAGAAGAACAGATGCGCGACCCCGATTCCCTGTGGAATACGGTGAAGCGCCTTTTGGCTCTGCGCCGTGCGGAAGACGACCTCTCCGCAGACGCTCCGTTCGAGGTGCTCTTCGCGCGGAAGGGGAGCCCGCTGTTCGTGTATCGGAGAGGGAGTCTTACGATCGCCGTCAATCCTTCCGCAGAGCCCGTATCCGAAAAAGTGTGCGGCGCGGAAAAGATCGTCTATGCGATGGGGAATGCTTCCGTAAAACAGGGTACGATCGAGTTGGGACCGCAGTCGTTTTTGATCGCGCGGTAAGTAGAAGGCTTTTAGTGCCATTTTGGCACTAAAAATAAAATAGTGCCAAAATGGCACCAAAAAAATTCCTCGCGCTTTACGCGGGGAATTTTCTCTAATCCCGCGAAAAAAGCCGCCTATTATGTTATTAGGCGGCTTTTTTACGCCATTATGATACTACATGCGACGCATTCTGTCAATAGTTTTTCCGAAATTTTTTGAAATTTTTTCAAAACCGCTCAATTTTTGTGATTTTCTTTCTCTCGCACAGACATTTTGAACGTCTATTAACATATTAGGCGCACAAAATATCAAAAAAATCGTGTAAATGACCCACAAAATCAGGCGGAAATCTTCGATTCCGTACATTTTGTGTTTTATTTGGAGCCAAGGTAAAACGGTTTACCTACGCAATAAAAAATCATCAGGAGGAAAAAGCATGAGAAAGAGAAGTTTGGGCTGCATCACATTGTCGCTCATTCTCGCTCTCGGATGTCTGGCGGGTTGCCACGAAAACACGATCACGCCCCCGGACACCGACAACACGCCGGCAGTGAATTACACCGTCAAATTCGACGTCGGCGCGGAAGCAAGCGCGGCAGGCGTAAAGACGCCCGCCGACCAGACCGTGAAGAGCGGTTCTACCGCCGTAGAGCCCGCCGCGGAGTACGAGGCGGACAGCACTTGGTGGCAGACGCATGAGCTCGTCGGCTGGACGAGAAGTTCTACCGATTGGGATTTCTCGAACGATAAGGTCACGGACAACATGACGCTCACGGCGCAATGGCAGTCCACCGAGGCGAACAACACGGCGGCTGAGTATGAAGAAAAACTCAGCGGCGGGCAGTTCAGCTGGGTGCAGGAAGACCACCTCTACGTCCACTATCTGAAAGGTTCGGACGATCCTTCGGAGCACGGCACCGTCAACCCCGCCAAGGATACCTATTATGATACGCAGATCGACAGCGCGGTCTACGGCGATTGGGGTCTTTGGGTATGGGAGTACAACCCCGTCAACAGCGAGGGGAGAGCGTTCTATCCCGCCTTCCTCGACGAGAGCGGCGCGG